>DASYMV010000131.1:0-3071 GCA_036008865.1 Pseudonocardiaceae bacterium
CGCGCGCCAGCCGGTGGTTGCGCACCATGGTCCGCACCGACAGATCCTCGATCACGATCGTTTGGTTCTCACGAACCAGTCGAGTGGACAGCTTGTGCAGATGGTCCCGGCGGCGATCGGCGATCCGGGCGTGAATCCGGGCGATCCTGAGCCGGGCCTTGGCCCGGTTGTTCGAGCCCATCTGCTTCCTGGCCAGGCGTCGTTGGGCTGTGGCCAGGCGTGCCCGGTCCCGGCGCTCATGCCGAGGGTTGGTGATCTTCTCCCCGGTGGGCAGGGTCAACAACGTGGACACGCCGGCGTCCACGCCGATTGCGGTGGTGACGGGGGCGTGGTGGGCGACGCTGGTGTCCGCCAGGATCGCCACGTGCCACCGGCCGGCCGGGTCGCGGGAGACGGTGACGGTGGACGGCTCGGCCCCCGCGGGCGGCGGCCGGGACCAGCGGATGTCCAGCGGTGCGGCCATCTTGGCCAGGACGAGCCGGCCCTCGCGCCACCGGAACGCCGAGCGGGTGTACTCCGCCTCGATGCGGGCTGCAGCGCCCTGTTGTAGACCAGACGCACGCAACCGAAGGTGCGCAGCAACTCCCGCTGCTGCTCGTCGGTCGGGTAGAAGCGGTATCGGTACGCCCGCCTCACCAGCGTCTTCGCCACGTTTCACACGCCAGTACATCAAATTGTGGGCCGCATCGTCAGGGTCCGGGCGCTGCGCGCCCGGACAGGGCGGGATCGACTCCTCCCCGACCTGAAGGCCACGGTTTTCGCCGATTGGAGCTTCGATGATCCGGATGTTGCTGGCCGATGACCAGCCGCTGGTGCGCGGTGCGCTCGCCGCGGAGTCGCTCGCCGGCGGACCGTGTCCGCTCACGGACCGTGAGCGTGACGTGTTGCTGCGGGCCAGGGACGGCGGCACGGTCGCCGACGTGGCAAAGGCGTTGCACTTGTCCGAAGGAACGGTGCGCAACCATCTGTCGGCAGCGATTGGTAAAACCGGAGCACGAACTCGCGCCGAAGCCGTGCGCCTCGCCGAGGAACGCGGCTGGCTTTGAGACTCTCCCGACGTCACTGAGCGAATTCTGGAACCATGTGCCGAGTGACGACAGAACCGATGTCGCCCCTCGCGAGGATCAGGCGGCTTTTGCTGCGCTTTTTCCTGGGTGCGTTGGTGATCGCCGCACTCGTCGGCGGCGGCACCGCGTTTCGCGTGTGGCAGGTTGCCAGGGTCGACGACCGTGCGCACGCCGACATGGCGGTGGTGCTCGGCGCGGCGCAGTTCAACGGCGTGCCCTCGCTGGTGCTCAAGGCGCGTCTGGAGCACGCCAAGAACCTCTACGACCAGGGTGTCGTCTCCTACATCGCCACCACCGGCGGACGCCAGCAGGGCGACAACTTCACCGAAGGCCAGGCGGGCAAGATGTGGTTGATCGACCACAAGGTCCCCGCATCCCGCATCCTCGAGGTCGGCCAGGGCAACGACACGCTGGGCAGCCTGCGCGCGGTGTCGGACGTCGCCCGTGGTCGCAACCTCAAGACCGCGGTGATCGTCAGCGACCCGTGGCACTCGCTGCGTGCCCGCACGATGGCCGAGGACGCGGGGCTGGAGTCCTGGACATCGCCGACCCGCAGCGGCCCGAACGTGCAGACCAGGGAAACGCAGCTGTTCTACATACGGCGGGAGACCGGCGGGCTGCTGTACTACCACCTGATGAAGGCATCCGCCGATGCGTTCGACGGCATCAACCTCTGACCGACTCCGTACTCTTGGTCGATGAGCTACACCGACCACGACGCCGCGCGGCTCCTCCCCGAGGGGCCGAAGAGCGCTGCTCTGCCTGGTGCGCGCTCCGAGCGGCGGACCCCCTTCTCCAGGGACCGCGCCCGTGTGCTGCACTCCGCGGCGCTGCGCAGGCTCTCGGGCAAGACGCAGGTGGTCGGACCGGGTGAGGGCTCCGAGGTCACAGGTGTTCCGAGGACCCGGCTGACGCACTCGCTGGAAGTCGCGCAGATCGGCCGGGGGATCGGTGAGGAACTCGGCTGCGACCCGGACGTCGTGGACACCGCCGGTCTCGCACACGACATCGGCCACCCGCCGTTCGGGCACAACGGCGAGCGCGCGCTGAACGAGTTGAGCGGCTCGTGCGGCGGCTTCGAGGGCAACGCGCAGACGCTGCGCATCCTCACCCGCCTCGAACCCAAGACGTTGCGGGGCCTGAACCTCACCCGCGCGTGCCTCGACGCCTCGACCAAGTATCCGTGGGCGCGCACCGCCGGAGTCACCAAGTTCGGCGTGTACTCCGACGACCTCGAGGTGTTCGCCTGGTTGCGGGAGGGTGCGCCGGAACGGCGGCGTTGCCTGGAGGCGCAGGTCATGGACTGGTCCGACGACGTCGCGTACTCGGTGCACGACGTCGAGGACGGCGTGCTCGCCCACCGGATCTCCCTCAGCGCGCTCGCCGATCCGCAGGAGCGCGCGGTCATCGCGGAGCTGGCCGCGAAGCACTTCTCCGACGAGCCGGTCTCCGCATTGGAGTCCGCCGCGGCGGAGCTGTTGCGGCTGCCGGTCATCGCGGAGCTGGCGCGGGCGGACTACGACGGGTCCTTGGGCGCACAGGTCGCGCTGAAGCGACTGACGAGCGAACTGGTCGGCCGCTTCGCCTCGGCCGCTGTGGGCGCGACGCGGGAGGTGTACGGCGACGGAGCACTCTCCCGCTACGCCGCGGACCTCGTGGTGCCGCCGCGCGTGGCGGCGGAGGTCGCGCTGCTCAAGGCAGTGGCCGTCCGGTACGTGATGAGCGACCCCGTGCGGCTGGCGATGCAGGCGAGTCAACGCGAGCTGATCGCCGAACTCGTCGACGCGTTGTCCGTCCGAGCGCCTGAGGCGCTCGACCCGGCGTTCCGTCCCGCGTGGGAGGCGGCGACCGATGACTCCGGGAAGCTGAGAGTGGTCGTCGACCAGGTCGCCCTGCTGACCGACGCGCAGGCCACCGCCTGGCACGGTGCGCTGGTTCAGGCCGGCTCGAAGTAGGCGGTCGGCGAGAGGCGCGATCGGAGCGCGTGGGGAATCAGCTCGCGCA
>DASYMV010000132.1:0-2415 GCA_036008865.1 Pseudonocardiaceae bacterium
TCGATGATCGACCTGGTCCGACCGCTCGCCGACGAGCTCGGCGTCGATCTCTACTCGGCCGGGACCCACCCGTTCGCGGAGTGGTCCCACCAGCTGCTCACGCCGGGTCACCGCTACGAGGAGCTGATCGCGCGCACCCAGTGGTGGGGCCGGCAGATGCTGATCTGGGGCGTCCATGTGCATGTCGGTGTACGCCGAGAGCACGTGATGCCGATCGTGTCCGCGCTGCTCAAGTGGTACCCCCACCTGCAGGCGCTCTCCGCCTCTTCGCCGATCTGGGCACGTACCGACACCGGCTACGCCAGCAACCGGGCGATGATGTTCCAGCAGCTGCCGACCGCCGGGCTGCCCTTCCAGTTCGAGACGTGGGCCGACTTCGAGCACTACGCGCAGGACCTGATCACCACGGGCGTCATCGAGGAGATCAACGAGATCCGCTGGGACGTGCGACCCGCCCCCCATCTGGGGACCGTCGAGATCCGCATCTGTGACGGGGTCTCCACACTGTGGGAGATGCGCGCGCTGGTGGCGCTCACCCACTGCCTGGTCGTGGACCTGTCGGATCGGCTCGATCGCGGCGAGACCCTGACGCACTTGCCGCCGTGGCACGTGCAGGAGAACAAGTGGCGCGCCGCCCGCTACGGGCTGGACGCATGGACCATTCTCGACGCGGACTCGAACGAGTGCCTGCTGCAGGACGACCTGCACGAGCTGCTCAAGCACCTGGCCCCAGTGGCCGAGCGTCTGGGCTGTGTCGACGAGCTCGCCCTGGTCGCGGAGATCCCCCGCCGCGGGGCGTCCTACCAGCGGCAGCGCGAGGTTGCCGAACGCACCAACGGGGACCTGGTCGCCGTCGTGGACTCGGTCGTCCGCGAGCTCTGAGGTCGGTGCTGCTCGTCCACCTCAGGCGGTGATCGGCGGGATCTGGTCGGTGGCGACCAGCGGGTCCATGCCGGTCACGGCGAGCAGATCGGCGATCAGGGACCGCGCCTGCGCCAGCACCACCAGGGCGGAGAGGTCGCTGGAGCGTTCGACGCGCGAGGTGGCGCGCGCCAGGGCGACCAGCCGAGCCCGGACGGCGGTCGCCGCGCGGCCCGAGCTCAGCTCGTCGGCGATTGCGTCGGCGCAGTCCGCAAGGTCGCCCAGCACGATGGCGTACGACGTGGGGATCGGTTCGCGTCGGTAGGCCGCCACCGCGACCCGTCGCACGAGCACGCGGGTGTTGCGCAACGCGAAGTCCAGCGGCTCGACGAGCTCGGCCATCGCCAGCACCCGCCCCCGGTGCCGTCGCCGGAACGGTGAGGACCGGACCACCGAGAGTCCCTCGGCTGAGGCCGCGCGGAGCTCGATCACCAGCTCGTCGGTCGAGCGTGCGTCGCGCAGAACCGTCAGTGCCCGCTCGAAGTCGCCGTCGTTGATGCTCTCCGCGGCTGCGCGCAGCAGCACGGCGATCTTGCGGACCACCACGCCGGCCTGCTCGCGCGGTCTCCTCAGCGGGGCCCGGGGCACGACCGCTGCGGCTACCAGGGCGACCGCGCCACCGATCAGCGCGTCGGTCCAGCGGATGAACGCGGCGCCCGGGGACGGCACCAGGGTGCTCACCACGATGGCCTGCACCGCAGCCTGGTTCACGAACAGCACGCCTTGGCCCAGGAGTAGGGCCGTGCTCATCGCGAGCGAGACGATCAGCGCGATCTGCCAGCCTCCCGAGCCCAGCCAGTGGGTCAGGAGGTCACCCACGAAGACGCCGATCGCCACCCCGACGGTCACCTCGGCCACCCGGCGCAGGCGCTGCCCGTAGGAGGTGCCCAGGCTGACAACTGCCGCGATGGGCGCGAAGAACGGCGTCTCGTGGTGGAACACGTCCGACGCAAGCGTCCAGGCGAGCCCCGCAGCGATGGCGCACTGCGCGATCTGGAACGACTTGGCGCGCAGCCGGGCACGACGTGCCCGCAGTGAGGTCCTGCCACGCGCGAAGGCGAGCCCGAAGTGCGGTGCCGCGGCAGCGCCGTAGCGGTTCAGCTGCTCCCGTGCGCTACTTCTTGAGCGTGGATCCACGGCCGTGCAACATCGTGATGATCTGGGTCAGCTGGTGGTCCGCCTTCGCGCTGCGGGTGAAGCTGGTCAGGGCCAGCATCGGCTTGAACCGCTGTCGTGCGATCGCCTTGGCGTAGGTGAACTCCTTGAGTCCGTCGGGTCCGTGGATGCGGCCGAAGCCGGAGTCCCCCACACCGCCGAACGGCAGCGACGGGATCGAGGCGAAGCTGATCACGCCGTTCACCGCGGTCAACGGTGTGATCACCTTCATGGCGGTCCCTGCGCTGCCGTTCGGTGGCGTCGGCGACTCCGGCTTCGGCCGGATCCACGGAGCCGACGGCCTCAAGGAGTTCACGTATGCGAAGGCGATCGCCCGCC
>DASYMV010000133.1:0-11007 GCA_036008865.1 Pseudonocardiaceae bacterium
GTTCGTCGGCTGCTCCGACCACCACGACGACGACCGTTCAGGCGCCGAGCACCACGGTGGCGGAGCGGACGACGGAGGAGCCGACGACCACGGCCGCCAAGACCACCACGACTACGAGCACCATCACGACCACGAGCACTACGACAAGCACGCCGACGACCAAGTCGAGCCCGATCCCCAGCAGCAGTGCCGCCGCGAGTTCCGTTGAGTCCGGTACTGCGCCATCAGGTCCGTAGAACCTCGTAAGGTAGAGCCGCGCGCACGAGTGGGTGAACCTGCCCCCGAGCGGAGCGACACGTTGTAGTCCCGTGACGAAATGCCACCTGCGTGGAGTCACAAGCCGAGTCAGCAGCATTGGGAGCAGCCGTGACCGACGATGGCCGCCTGGTCGCCGGCCGTTACCGATTGGGTAGACGGATCGGTAGCGGCGCGATGGGCGTCGTCTGGCAGGCGCACGACGATCGCCTGCACCGCACCGTTGCGGTCAAGCAGTTGCTGTTGCAGCCCGGTCTGCCCGCAGCCGACACCGACGAGGCGAAGAGACGCGCGATGCGCGAGGGGCGCATCGCCGCCCGTTTGCAGCACCCGCACGCGATCGCGGTGTACGACGTGGCCGAGGAGGACGGCCAGCCGTGGCTGGTCATGGAGTACCTGCCGTCCAAGAGCCTTTCCACGGTGCTGTCGGAGCGGGGAACGCTCCCGCCGCGCGAAGTGGCGATGATCGGTATGCAGATCGCCTCCGCGCTCGCCGCGGCTCACAACGCGGGCATCGTGCATCGGGACATCAAGCCCGGCAACGTGCTGCTCGGTGATGACGGCGTCGTCAAGATCACCGACTTCGGCATCTCGCGCGCGACCGGTGACGTCACCGTCACCGCGACGGGCATGCTCGCGGGCACTCCGGCCTACCTGGCTCCCGAGGTGGCCAAGGGCTACGACCCCGGCTCGCCGTCTGACGTGTTCTCCCTGGGCTCGACGCTGTACGCGGCGATCGAGGGCGCACCGCCGTTCGGGCTGAACGAGAACACGATCGCGCTGCTGCACCAGGTCGCCTCCGGCAAGGTCGCACCACCGAAGCAGGCGGGACCGCTCACCGCGCTGCTCATGCGGCTGCTGCGCGCAGAACCCGAGGAACGTCCCACCATGGCCGAGGCCAGGGAGGCGCTCGCCGCCGTGGCCGCCGGCAGGTCCGCTCCCGAGTTCCCGATGGCGGCGTCCCAGTCGAACCCGCCGTCGTGGCGAGGCAGGCCGGTGAACCACGCCGCGGCGACCCGAGCGCTCACCCCGGCCGGTCCGTCGCGCACCCCGGTACCTCCGCCGCCGAATCCGACGAGAGTCGACGTGCGGCCTGCGGACAATCGCACGAACACTCCTCCCCGTCCGGTCCCGCCGCCACCGTCCCGCCCCGCCGCGGCGCCGCAGTACAGCAAGCGCCCGGTGGCCGCGGAGAGCCAGGGCAAGCGGTCGACCGTCATCACGGCGCTGGCGATCGTCGCGGCCGCGGTTGTGGGCATCCTGCTGGCCAGCATGCTCTCCGGCGGTGGCGGCGACTCCAACTCCCAGGCCGCCTCCACCTCCGGCGCCACCTCGACGATCGCCAACGGGGCCACCACGCCGAGCCCGGTTCCGTCGAAGCGTGCTGCCGGAGGTCCTGCCAAGGTGACCTCGGACCCGACACCGGGCCAGCAGGAGCAGACGCTGAGGGACTACTTCGGGCTCATGCCCGGCGACCTGGAAAGCGGGTGGCAGCGGCTCAGCCCCAAGATGCAGGCGGCGGCCGGTGGCTACGGCGGTTACACGAGTTTCTGGGGCGGCATCTCCCAGGTCTCGACCATCACCATCAAGCGCAATTCCAATTACGCCTACGAGGTGGATCTGGAGTACACGCGCAAGGACGGCGGCAAGTCCAAGGAGCGCAAGCTGTACGGGCTGGTGTGGGACGGGTCCGCGATCCTGCTCGACAAGGAGGAGCCGCTCGGCACGGCGAACTGATCAGTTCGCCGCCGCGGCTTTCAGCGCGTCGAGCAGACAGCGCACCGCCGGGTTGCCGACGGACTCCTCGCGGATCGCGGCGCAGATGTTGCGGGTCGGCTCCGGCCTGCGCAGCCGCCGCACCACGACGCCGGGGTGCACTGCGCCGAGTCCCAACTTCGGCACCATGGTGACGCCAAGACCTGCGGCCACGAAGCCCTGCGCGGTCGGGTAGTCGTCGGCCTCGACGACGAAGCTGGGCGTGAACCCGGCCCCTGCGCAGCTCGCGAGCACGATGTCGCGGCACGGGCCAGGCGGGTAGACCGCGTCCACCCAGGGCTCGTCGGCGAGGTCGGTCAGGTCGAGCACCCGCTTGCGGCCCAGCGCATGGCCGCGAGGCAGTACCGCCACGTACGGGTCGTCGAGCAGGTGGATCAGCTGCACGCCCGGCGCGGGTTCGCTGTCCCTCGGGAACACGGTGATCGCGACATCGGCGCGGCCCGCCTCCACCTCGGGCAACGGGTCGTCCGGCTCGGTCAGCTTCAGGTCCAGCCGGACAGACGCGTGCTCACTGCGGAAACGCGCGACGGCGGGTGGTACCAACGCCGCCCCGGCCGTGGCGAAGTACCGGACGCGAAGCCGCCCCGTGCGACCTGCTCGCAGGTCGGACAGCGCCACCTCCGCCTCGACGAGCTTGTCTGCGATCACCGCGGCGTGCTCGGTGAGCAGCCGCCCGGCGGCGGTGGGCCGCACACCACGACCGAACCTCTCGAGCAACGGCAAACCGGCCTGCTTCTCCAGCACCGCCACCTGCTGGCTGATCGCCGAGGGCGTGCAACCGAGATTCGTCGCCGCAGCGGTGATGGATCCACTGGTCACCACGGCCCGGAGCACCTGCATCCGTCGCACGTCCAACATGACCGAACCTTACAGCTGCGCTAAAAGATCGTGCAGTTCTTTTCACTTGTGCTCACGCTTTGTTCGCCGCATCGTGGTCGGTGTGAACACCGCGAAGGCACCCGGAACGCTGATCCGGATGGGCGTCCTCGCCCTGCTGTGGGGCTCCAGCTTCCTCTGGATCAAGATCGCGCTCACCGGGTTGTCCCCGGTGCAGATCACTCTGGTGCGCACGGTGCTGGGTGCCTCGGTGCTCATCGTGATCCTCTGCTCGAGCCGCCAGCGGCTGCCGCGCGACCGCAGGGTGTGGGGGCACCTGGCAATCGCCGCGGTGTTCGGCAACGTGATCCCGTTCGTGCTCTTCGGCGTCGGAGAGAAGACGGTCGACTCCGGAGTCGCGGGAGTGCTCAACGCCACGACCCCCTTGTGGACCCTCTCGATCGGGCTGCTGCTGGGCCTGGAGCGCCAGAAGAACTCCGCGCGCCTGATCGGGCTGTTGCTGGGGTTCGCCGGCACCCTGCTCATCTTCGCGCCGTGGCAAGCGGCGGGACTCGCGAGCTGGGGAGCGCTGGCGTGCCTGGCCGCGGCGGCGAGCTACGCGGTCAGCTACACCTACATCGGCCGCTTCCTGTCCGGCCGCGGGCTGTCGTCACTGCAGCTCTCATCGGCGCAACTGGTGACCGCGTCGGGGCTCGCCGTCCTGGTGGTGCCGGTCGGCGGCCTGCAGCCGCCGCACCTCAACGCCGGTGCGCTCGTCGCCGTCGCGATCCTGGGCGTGTTCGGCACCGGCGCGGCGTTCGTCATCAACTACCGGCTGATCGCCGACGAGGGTCCCACCAACGCCACGACGGTCGGCTACCTGCTGCCGGTGGTGTCCGTCCTCCTCGGAGCCGGGTTCCTCGGCGAAGCGCTCAACCTGCGCGTCGTGCTCGGCATGGTCGTCGTGCTCGGGGGCGTCGCGCTGAGCCGTCGGCAGCCGGCCACGGCGATCGTGCCGCCTGCCGCGCAGGACCCGGTGCCGACGGCCAGGTAGGACACCCGACCAGGGTGAACAGGCGAAAGTGAGACGGGCGTCTCCCCCTATCGCGTGGTTCCCTGGCGAATGACGTCGATTCACGTGCTGCCGCGCGTCTTCTCCCATGAGAGCGTGAAAGCTGGCAGGGAAGGACACCGATCATGGGCAACGAGAACACGCGGATTCACACCGAGACGACCCTCCACCTCCTGGTTCCGGGCATCGCCCCGGCCCCGATCGAAGCGGAGCTGCGCTACGACGCGCAGGACCCCTACGCGGTCGCCGTCCTCTTCCACACCGGGCAGGGCACGGTCGAGTGGATGTTCGCTCGTGACCTTCTGGCCGACGGCCTGCTGACTCCGTCCGGCGAGGGCGACATCCTGATCCGGCCGGCGACCGACGACCCCGAGCGCGTGCTGATCGAGCTCAACGCGCCGACCGGATTCGCCGTCCTCAGCGCCGAGGCCGAGGACATCGCCGAGTTCCTCGACCACACCTACGACGTCGTGCAGCCCGGCGAGGAAGACCTGTGGATCGACTTCAACCGCGAGCTCGCCAAGCTGGTGTCCACGAACTAGCACGGGTGGGGCTTAGCGCAGCAAGGCCTCCAGTGCCCAGTAGGTACCCCCGCCGACCACCACACCCATGAGCGATCCAGCGAGGACCTGCGCAGCCGTGTGGTCACCGAGTTCCACGCGGGACCAGGCGACGAGGGTCGCGGCGAGTGCGAGCAGCAGCAGCCACGGTCCGCGGGTCAGCGCCAGGACGACCACGGCGGCGAACGCCACCGCCGCGTGCAGCGAGATCTTCCAGCTGAGGCCGAACGTGATCACCGTGCTCACGACGAGCGAGGCGAACATGCTGAGGGTGAGGGCGATCATCTGGTGCGGCGCCCCACCCACCAGCAGGAGCAGCATTCCCACGACGAGCGACGCACCGGCCGTCACCAGTGGCACGACCCGGTCCTCGCGGTTGGTGACGTGGTGGCCGTCCCAGCGCCCGCGACGCGCTCCGCGCACGATCACCGCCATCGGGATCACCGACGCCGTGATGCCGACGACCAGTCCCCAGAGCACCGTTGCACCGGCGCTGTGAGTGGCCCACCAGGCCACGGCGAAGGGCAGTGCGAGCGCCCAGACCCACGGCGCGAGCACTTCGGTGGCGGCACGCGCCAGCTTTGCCGTCAAGTCAGACGAGCCTGCGGTCGGAAGCCCAGCGCGACAGCTCGTAGCGGTTCGACATCTGCGTCTTGCGCAGCACGCTCGACACGTGGGTCTCGACGGTCTTCACCGAGATGAAGAGCTCCGAGGCGATCTCCTTGTAGGCGTAGCCACGGGCCAGCAACCGCAGCACGTCGCGCTCTCGCGGCGTGAGCAGGTCCAGTTCGGGGTCGCTGATGGGCGCGGCACCGGGCCGGTCGGCGAAGGCGTCGAGCACGAACCCCGCCAGCCGCGGCGAGAACACCGCGTCACCGTCCGAGACTCGCACGACCGCCCGCACGAGTTCTTGGCTGGAGATCGTCTTGGTGACGTAGCCGCGAGCGCCTCCCCGGATGACCGCGATGACGTCCTCCGCGGCGTCGGAAACCGACAGCGCCAGGAACACCACGTCCGGCAGGGCAGGCCTCACCTGGCGCAGCACCTCCGCGCCACCTCCGTCGGGCATGTGCACGTCGAGCAGCACGACGTCGGGCTTGTGGTGGTTGATCCCGGCGACCGCCTCGCCGACCGAGCCGGCCTCACCGACCACGTCCACCGCGTCGGTGATCGAGTCCAGTTCGGCCCGCACACCCGCGCGGAACAGCGCGTGGTCGTCGACCAGGAACACCCGAACCGGCTGCTCGTCCTTCGCGTCTACGCCCTGGGTCACGCCCTGGCCTCCGTCTTCCTCGGCATCTCCAAGTGCACCTCGGTCCCCTCTCCGGGAGCGGTGCGCAGCTTGGCCTCCCCACCGTGCCGGTCCATCCTGCCCCGGATCGAGTCCGCGAGGCCATGCCGGTCCTCGGGAATCACGTCCGGGTCGAATCCCTTGCCGCGATCGCGCACGAACACGTTGACGCGCTCTTGCTCCACCTCGCCGTAGACGCTGATCTCGGACACGCCGGCGTGCTTGGCGGCGTTGACGATCGCCTCCCGCGTCGCCTGGACCAACGCGTTCAGAGAGGCGTCCACCGCGCAGTCGCCGACCACGACCTGCTGCACGGTGATGGCGAACGCGTCCTCGACCTCGCCGCAGGCGGCCGCGATGGCGGCGGACAGTGTCTCGGGCTTGCTCTGGCCCGCACCCATCTCCCGGCCGTAGCCCGACGGGCCGTACAACCAGCCGCGCAGCTGCCGCTCCTGCCCGCGGGCGAGCCGTCGCACCTCCCTGGGCGCCTCGGCCTGCTTCTGGATCAGGGCAAGCGTTTGCAGCACCGAGTCGTGCAGGTGGGCGGCGATCTCCGCACGCTCCTCGGTGCGGATGCGGGCCCGACGTTCCTCGCCCAGGTCACCGACCAGCTTCATCCACAACGGCACGGTCAGCACGGCCACACCGACGAGCGTGGCGACGACCGCGAGCAGTGCGAAGCGCAGTTGGTCGAGTCCGAAGTTGTTGTTCAGCAGGACGACGATGCCGATCACCACGAGGCACACGCCGGCGATCACCCGGACCGTTCCGGCCCGTCCGGCGCCGAACACGCCGGTGCGGGCACCGTCGCGCCACCTCCGGCGCTGCGCCTCGTCGGCCTCCCGCCACACCACCGCGGCACCGACCAGCGCGACCGCGATCGGCCCGGTGATCCAACCGCTGAGCGGACCTGCCGCCAGGCCGGTCAGCAGACCCAGCCCGAGCCCGAGCGCGGCGAGACCGATGCCCTGTTGGCGTTCCTTCGCACCGATCTCGGCCTGTGGGGCTCCGACCGACTGCTGGGGCACGAAGACCCACAGCAGGCCGTAGGCGACCACACCGACGCCGTTCAGCGCCGTGAGGGCGGCGAGCACCGCGCGCACCCAGAACACCTCGACGCCGAGGTGGTCGGCCAGACCACCGGCGACACCCGCGACCAGACGCCCGGAACGCCGTCGCCGCACCGGCTCGACCTGGACCTCGTCCACCTGCGAACTCACCTGTTGATGGTCACACGTGCGCGCGTGCAGGTCATCAGGGAACACCCCTGCGAAGAGTTCAGGGACGTTCCCTGATGTGTGGAGCACCTGGCAGACCCCATGCTCGTCACCGTGAGTGGAAACGCGGGAAGTGAGGCGCGCGGCGCCGGCGTCGAGGAGACGCTCAAGGACTTCTGGGCGACCAGGCCGAGACGGTCCCTTCGGGACCGCAAGATCGCCGGTGTCGCCGCGGGTATCGCGCAGCGGTACCACATCGACCCGGTCGTCGTGCGCATCGGCTTCGTCGTCGCAGCGCTGTGCAACGGCGCCGGACTGTTGATCTACCTGCTGGGCTGGCTCCTGCTGGCACGCGAGGACGACGAGGTGTCCCCGGCCGAAGCGCTGGTGACCAAGGGCCGCAGTTCGACGTCGACGGGCCTGACCGTCCTGCTGTGCGTCCTGCTGCTGCCGACGAGCGGCTTCTTCGCGGGCGGCGGCTTCCCGATGATCAGCGGCGTGGTGTTGTCCGTCGGGGCGCTCTACTTGCTGCACCGCAACCGCGGCCACCTGGGCCGTGCGGCCTGCAGCGCCGCGCCGGCTCACGACACCGCACCGGCCTACCAGGCCACCGCGACCGAACCGATGAGCACCACGCCGCACGCGACATCGCAGGACATCCCACCGGTCGTCCCGACCCCGCCGGCGTGGGACCCGTTGGGCGCCGCGCCGTTCGCGTGGGACCTGCCCGAACCGGGGCAAGCCGTGCAGCCGCCGCCCGAGCCGCCCGCGCCGCGCCGCAGAACGCGCGTCGGAGCGATCACGTTCGGGCTGGCGCTGCTGGTCGCCGGCGCCGCGGTGATCGCCGGCCGGGGCAGTTCGTGGTTCACCGCACCGCACGTGATCGGACTCGTGGTCGGCGTGCTCGGGCTCGGGCTGGTCGCCGGCTCCATCGTCGGTGGCGGCCGCGGACTGATCGGACTCGTGATCCCGTTGAGCGTCGTCGGCGTCCTGCTCACGCAGGTGTCGCCGCAGAACTGGCAGCACGTCGGCGACATCGCGACTCAGCCGACCAGCCTCGAGCAGGTCCAATCCCGCTACGACACCGGTGCCGGCAGCATCGACCTGAATCTCGACTCGCTCCCCAGCTCGGGAACGGTGCACACCTCGATCGACGTGGGCGTCGGCAGCGCCACAGTCCAGGTGCCCCGCAACGCCGACGTCGAGGCGATGTGTTCCTCCGGCATCGGGCACGTGAGCTGCCTCGGCGAGGAGAGCAACGGCAACAACCCGTCCAGGCGTGTGAAGGACAACGGGCCCGACGGCCCTGGCGGACTGAAGATCGTGCTGGACGTGCATTCCGGCGTGGGAGACGTGGCGGTGAACCGTGGCTGACCGTGAGATGAGCCAGCGCAGGGGTGTCGACGTGGTGGGGCTGGTCTTCGGTCTCGGTGCGCTGCTGGCATCCGCTTACATGATCACCGACGGGTCGTTCTGGCCCGGATCGCTCGACCTGAGGTGGGTGCTCGCCGGTGGCGCCATGATGATCGGGCTCGGCCTGCTGGTCGGCTCACTCGTTCGCAAGCGCTCGTAGCCGCCCGTCCCACTCACCGTTTCCGAAGTCGAGGCCACCTTCGCGTCAACGTCGCGAAGGTGGCCTCGACTTCATCTGCGGACCTACTCCCACTCGATCGTGCCCGGCGGCTTGCTGGTCACGTCCAGCACCACTCGGTTCACCTCGGCCACCTCGTTGGTGATGCGGGTGGAGATGCGCTCCAGCACCTCGTAGGGCAAGCGGGTCCAGTCGGCGGTCATCGCGTCCTCGCTGGAGACCGGCCGCAACACGATCGGATGGCCGTAGGTGCGGCCGTCGCCCTGGACGCCGACGCTGCGCACGTCGGCCAGCAGCACGACCGGGCACTGCCAGATCTGGCGGTCCAGGCCCGCGGCGGTGAGCTCCTCCCGCGCGATGGCGTCGGCCTGGCGCAGGATCTCCAGCCGCTCCGCGGTGACCTCACCGATGATCCGGATGCCGAGGCCCGGTCCGGGGAACGGCTGGCGCTGCACGATCGTCTCGGGCAGGCCGAGCTCCAGACCGACGCGGCGGACCTCGTCCTTGAACAGGGCGCGCAGCGGCTCGACGAGCTTGAACTGCAGGTCCTCCGGCAGGCCGCCGACGTTGTGGTGGCTCTTGATGTTCGCCGCGCCGGTGCCGCCACCGGACTCCACCACGTCCGGGTAGAGGGTCCCCTGAACCAGGAAGTCGTAGTGCTCGCCCTGGCTGCCGGCGTCGGCCTGCAGGTCGAGCGCCGCCTGCTCGAAGACCCGGATGAACTCCCGGCCGATGATCTTGCGCTTCTCCTCGGGGTCGCTGACGCCGGCGAGCGCTTCGAGGAAGCGCTCGCGTGCGTCGACCGTGACGAGGTTGACTCCGGTGGCCGCGACGAAGTCGCGTTCGACCTGGGTGCGCTCACCGGCGCGCAGCAGACCGTGGTCGACGAACACGCACGTCAGCCGATCGCCGATCGCACGCTGCACGAGTGCGGCCGCCACGGCGGAGTCGACGCCGCCGGACAGGCCGCAGATCGCCCTGCCGTCACCGATCTGCTCGCGGATCCGCTCGACCTGTTCGTCGACGATGGACGCGGTGGTCCAATCCGGCCGGACGCCTGCGATTTCATGCAGGAATCGGCGCAGGACCTCCTGGCCGTGCGGGGAGTGGCCCACCTCCGGGTGGTACTGCACTCCGGCGAAACGTCGCTCGACGTCCTCGAAGGCGGCGACCGGAGCGCCTTCGCTGCCGGCGGTGACCCTGAAGCCCTCCGGTGCCTTCGTCACGCTGTCGCCGTGGCTCATCCACACCGGGTGGTGGCCGGGCAGGTCGTCGTGCAGGACGCCACCACCATCACGGACGTCGAGTTCGGTGCGGCCGTACTCGCGGACGCCGGTGTGCTCGACGGTGCCGCCGAGGGCGCCCGCCATCGCCTGGAAGCCGTAGCAGATGCCGAACACCGGCACCCCGGCCTCGAACAGCTTCGGGTCGACCTGCGGGGCGCCTTCCTCATACACGCTGGACGGGCCGCCGGACAGCACGATCGCCGCCGGGTCGTGGTCGAGCAACTCGGTCACGTTCGCGGTGTGCGGTACGACCTCGGAGTACACCTGCGCCTCCCGCACGCGCCGTGCGATGAGCTGGGCGTACTGCGCGCCGAAGTCGACGACGAGTACTGGACGGTTGCTGCTGTCGGCCACTGTGGGCAAACCTCCTGATGGGCGGATCCGCGCAGGTCAAGTCTATGAGACCGGTTCCGATCCGCACGAACAGGTACTGGGCGGGGGCGGCCTGGAGCTCGCCCGAGCCTGTCGAGCCGAACTGGAATACCGTTGACGCATGGACGCGATCACCCCGCAGCCCCGGTCCTGCTGGATCGCCGGCCACCCGGAACAGGGTGTTGAGGAAATCACCGTCTACCACCCGTACGACGGCACGGAGATCGCCACAGTCGCCGTGCCGGGCCCAGATCAGGTCGAACGCGCGGTGGCAGCAGCCGCGGCCGTCGCGAAGCAGCTCCGGCGGACGCCCGCGCACGTGCGCGCGGCGGCGCTCGACCACGTGTGGCGAGGACTCGCCGAACGCGCTGAAGAGGTCGCCGAGACGATCACCGCCGAGAACGGCAAGCCGCTGAAGTGGGCGAACATCGAGGTCGACCGCGCGATCAGCACGTTCCGCTTCGCGGCCGAGGAGGCCCGGAGGTTCACCGGTGACCTGCAGCGATTGGACACCGACGCCAACGGTGAGCGTCGCATGGCCGTGGTCCGCAAGCTCGCGCGTGGCCCGGTGCTGGCCATCGCCCCGTTCAACTTCCCGCTGAACCTGGTGGCGCACAAGGTCGCCCCGGCACTGGCAGTCGGTGCCCCGGTGATCGTCAAGCCCGCGACGGCGACGCCGTTGTCGTCCTTGCTGCTCGGCGAGCTGCTCGCCGAGACAGACCTGCCCGAGGGTGCGTTCTCGGTGCTACCGGTGCGGGGCAAGGACATGAC
>DASYMV010000134.1:0-27485 GCA_036008865.1 Pseudonocardiaceae bacterium
GTCTCGTCGCCGGGCTCGAGTTCGGCATCGTGGCGATCGGGGGCCGAGTGGTCACCGGATTCGCGCCCGGAGTGCTGCTGCGGGACCCGGCGACGTATGCGATCGCCGTCGCCGGTGTCTGCGCGTTCCTGTTCTACGCAGCCGCGCTGCAGCGCGGCTCGGTGACCGCGGCGACGGCGATGGTGGTGGTGGGCGAGACCGTGATGCCCGCACTGATCGGAATCGTGATTCTCGGCGACCGGACCCGGCCGGGCTTCAGTGCCGTCGCGATCGCGGGGTTCGTCGTCGCGGTGGCCGGCGCGCTCGCCCTCGCGCGCTTCGGCGAGGTGCAGCAGGACGCCCCGACGCGCAACGAGTCGGCGTCCTGAACGTCCATCACTGCGGGGGCCGACTCACATCACGTGACAAGGACCGCTGATGGGTGACCTGACCGTTCTGGACCTCGTTCTGATCCTGCTCGCCGTCCTGGCCGCCGTGCACGGCTGGCGCACCAGTGGGACCACCCGCGTCGGCCACCTCGCCGGGATGCTGGCCGGAGCCGTTGCCGGGCTGACGCTCGGCGTCGCTCTCACGCCCACGTCGGCCGGACCGGGGCTGCGGCTGATCCTCGCGCTCGGTTGCCTGATCCTCGGCGCGGTGCTGCTGGGACAACTGGGCGGCACCGTCGGCTCCTGGGTCGCGAACGGCCTGAGCCACCTGCACCTGCGACCGGTCGACGGGCTGCTGGGCGCTGTGGTGAGCGGCGTGCTCGCCCTGTTCACCTGCTGGCTCCTGCTCAGTGTGATCGCGCTCGCGTGGCCCCAGAGCGGACTCGCGACCGCTGCCAGGTCCAGTGTCGTCGTTCACGCGATCGACCAGCCGCTTCCGCGATTCGTCGGCCAGGGGTCCGTCACCGAGACCTGATCGGTCAGCGCACGTGCTGGCGGAACCAGTTGATCGTGTCGAGCCACGCGGCCGCCGCCTGCGTCGCGTTGTAACGCGGCCCCGTGTCGTTGTGGAAGGCGTGGTCGACCCCGGGGTAGACCTTCACCTGGTACGGCTTGCCGGTCTTGCGCAACTGCTCCTCGACCGCGTCCTTGGTGCTGGTGATGCGCGTGTCCCGCTCGGCGTACACCGCGAACACCGCCGCCTTGGCGCCTGCCAGGCCAGTGGGGTTCTGCGGCGGCGGGCCGTAGAAGGGCACCGCCGCCTTCATCGCGACGCTGGTCGCGAGCGCGTTCCACACCAATCCGCCGCCGAAGCAGAAGCCGGTCGCGCCGAGCTTGTCGCTCACCCCGGTACCGGACAGCGCCGACAGCGCCTGCCTCAGGTCCCCGACCATGTCGCCGACGTCGCGCTTGCTCAGCGCCGCCGCGTACGCCGCCGGATCGCTGAGCCGGTCCGCCCCGCCCTCGCGCGACAGCAGGTCGACCGCCAGCGCGCTGTACCCGGCCGTGGCGACCCGCCGCACGACGTCCTTGATGTGCTCGACCAGCCCGCGGTTCTCGTGCACCACGAGTACCCCGCCCGAGGGCGCACTGCCCGAGGGCCGGGCGTGGTAGCTGATCAACGGTGCGTCGTCCGGGCCTTTGACCTGCAGTGACCGAACCTCGATGCGCGGGTCGTCGGGCCGGACGGTGACGCCGTCGGCCGTGGGCTGCTCCGGAGGCATGGCGAACGGCTGGGACGGGGTGGACGTGCGCGACGCGGGGGCCGCGGGTGTGCCGGACGGCGTGGTGCTGCAGCCCAGCGTCTGCAGCAGCGCGAGGGTGGCAGCCGTGCTGCCGGTCATGAGCGTGACCCTGCGCAGCAGCTCACGCCGGCTGATGAGGTGATCGTTGAAGTCCTCGACGTGCTCCTCGATCACGTAGCGCTCGAACTCGGTCATCGAAGCCTCCTCACGACGGGACGCCAGAATGGAAATTCTCTCGCGTCCGGTGTTGTTGAAACAGGTGACACCGTCGCCAACGGTGACGGATCCAGCCGGTCCGGGTCGACGTCGCGTTCCCCGGCATCCGGCGACAAGCATTCGTTTCTGTATCCGGCAGGCCGCCTCGCCATGAGGCGCGCTTGCGGGTGGAAGAGGGTTGACCATTGTCCGTTCAGAAGAAGGCGGCTGGCACGCGTCGCGGTGCCGGCGGGCATGAAGACGCCGACCTGGTGCGCTACTACCTGACCGACATCGGGTCGACACCCCTGCTCACCGCGCCCGAGGAGGTCGTGCTGGCCAAGCGCATCGAAGCCGGGGTGTACGCGGCCGAGCTGCTGCGCCAGGCCAACGCGGGAGAGATCACCGTGTCGGCCGAGCGCCGGCGTGACCTGTCGCTGGTGGCGCGTGACGGCGCGCGCGCGAAGGACCACATGATCCGGGCCAACCTGCGCCTGGTCGTGTCGTTGGCGAAGAAGCAGTACCGCAGCGGTCTGCCGTTCCTGGACATCGTTCAGGAGGGCAACCTCGGGCTGATCCGCGCCGTCGAGAAGTTCGACTACGCCAAGGGGTACAAGTTCTCCACGTACGCCACGTGGTGGATCCGGCAGGCGATCGGCCGCGGTCTCGCCGAGCAGAGCCGCACGATCAGGGTCCCCGTGCACATCATCGAGGAGCTGGCCCGCTACAGCAGGATGGAGCGCAAGCTCGCGGTGACCCTGCAGCGCGACCCCACGATCGAGGAGCTCGCTGCGGAGGCGGGGACTGCGGTGGAGAAGATCGTGGAACTGCGCCGAGCCGCCCGCGAGGCGATCAGCCTCGACGCGCCGGTCGGCGAGGAGGGTGAGGCCAGCGTCGGTGACCTGATCCAGGACAGCGACGGGCCCATCGCGGCGGACCTCATGGAGCAGAACGAGGTCGGTGAGGAACTGCGTGCGCTGGTCAACACGCTCGCACCGCGCGAGGCGTTGATCATCTCGATGCGGTACGGCCTGTACGACGGCCATCAGCGAACCTTGCAGGAGGTCGCCGACCACATCGGTCTGACCCGTGAGCGCATCCGTCAGCTGGAGAAGCTGGCGCTCGCGGAGCTGCGCGACCCCGGTCGCAACCAGCAGCTCCTCGCGCTCGCGAGCTGAGCTCACGAGCACGATGGGAGACGACGAGTAGCGGCATCGGCCGCGGGGTAGCCGAGGGCATGTGGACAAGTTTCGGCCGCGCCCTCGCCGCGGTCGTCGCCGCTGTGGTGCTCCTGCTGGGCGCCTCTGCCTGCACCGGCAGTCCCTCGTCCAACCAGGCATCACCCGATCAGTCATCACCAGGTGCCGCATCCGGGGCACCGTCCGGGGCGACCAGCTACGCCGATGTGGTGGAGCGGGTCGCCCCCAGTGCTGTCACCGTGCGGACCTCTGACGGGGTCGGCAGCGGTGTCGTCTTCAAGTCCGACGTCGTACTGACCAACCAGCACGTCGTCGGCACCCAGAGCCAGGTGACCGTCCGCTTCGCCGACGGCGGCAGCTCGCCGGGCGTCGTCCTGGCCGCCGACCAGATCAGCGACCTCGCCGTGATCCGCACCGACCGCAAGAACCTCCCCGTCGCGGATTTCCGCAAGGACCTGTCGCGTCCGGGCGACGTCGTGCTGGCGATCGGCAGCCCGCTCGGCTTCGAGAACACCGTCTCCGAGGGCATCGTGTCCGGCCTGCACCGCGACCTCCCGGCCTCGGAGAACAAGGGCCAGCCGCTGACCGATCTCCTGCAGACCGACGCACCGATCTCGCCGGGCAACTCGGGCGGTGCGCTGGTGGACGCCTCGGGCAAGGTGATCGGCATCAACGAGGCGTACATCCCGCCCAGCGCGGGCGCGGTGGCGATCGGTTTCGCCATCCCGTCCGGCACGGCCGTCGACAACGCCGACAAGCTCATGTCGACCGGACGGGTGGACCACCCGTACCTCGGCGTGTCGCTCGGCGACCTGACGCCCTCCATCCGCGACCGCTTCGGCGTCAAGGTGGACCACGGTGCTCTCGTGCTCGGCGTGGACGACAACGGTCCCGCGGCGGTCGCGGGCATGAAGGTCGGTGATGTGATCGTCCGCGTCGACAACAAGGACGTGCGTGGGGTCGAGGACGTGCTCACCGCGGTGCGCTCCACCAAGCCCGGTCAGCAGGTTCCGGTCACGGTGGCGCGCGGAGACCAGCGCCAGGACCTGTCCGTCACCATCGCGCCCCGGCCGCAGTGATCGCCTGCAGGGGACCGTCCACACGGCATCGATCAGCCGCGCAGTCGAAGGGATCGTCATGCTCGAGATGACACCGGTGGCCGCAGCGGCCATCCGCCAACTCGTCTCCGCGACCGCACCGGTGGACGACGCCGGTCTCCGGTTCAGCCTGAAAGCGGCCGACAACGGTCAATCGGCGCTGGAGGCGGCCGTCGCCTCAGCACCGGAGCAGGGGGACGAGGTGGTGACCGACGAGCAGTCGGGGGCACGCGTGTTCCTCGACTCCCAGGCGTCGCAGTACCTCAACGACATGGTCCTCGACGTCCAGGAGGACGAAGAGGGCAGGCCCAGCTTCGCGATCGGCAGAAGGGCCGGGTAGGCATACCGGGCTCTCCGACCGGGTAGCCGCCGCGCATGGAGACTCGAGCGAACCAGCACCGCGTGGTGGTCATCGGAGGTGGATTCGGGGGGCTGGCCACCGTCAGGGGCCTGCGTGACGCCGACGCGGACGTGCTGCTGGTGGACCGCGTCAACCACCACCTGTTCCAGCCGCTGCTCTACCAGGTGGCGACCGCACTGCTGCCGCCCGGCGACATCGCGCCCGCGTTGCGCGCCGTGCTGCGGGACCAGAAGAACGCGCGAGTCCTGCTCGGCGAGGTGACCGGCGTGGACGCCCAGGCGCGTGAGGTCAAGGTCGCCCTGCCGGACGGTTCGTTCCGGCTCGTCGGCTACGACACGCTCGTGGTCGCCGCGGGCTCCACCGACAGCTACTTCGGCCACGACGAGTGGCAGAAGGTCGCCCCGCCGATGAAGTCCCTGGCGCACGCCGTGCACCTGCGCTCACAGCTCCTGCGCGCGTTCGAGGTGGCGGCGGTGACGGAGGACCCGGAGGAACGGCGGCGGTGGCTGACCTTCGCCATCGTCGGTGCGGGACCCACCGGCGTGGAACTCGCCGGACAGATCGCCGACATGACCCGTCGGACCCTCCGCGGGCAGTTCCGCGACCTCGATCCGACTCAGGTTCGCATCGTGCTCCTCGACGCCGCGCCGTCGGTGCTGCCACCGTTCGACGAGCCGACTCGTGCTCACACCCGGCGAAGCCTCGAACGCCTGGGCGTGGAGGTCAGGCTCGACGAGATGGTCGCCGACATCAGCGAGGACGGTGTCGTCACAAAGCCGATGCAGGCGGGTGACGACGCGCCGTCCCAGCACGTGCCGGCGCGCAACGTGATCTGGGCGGCTGGGGTCAAGGCCGCACCGCTGGCCGCCCAGCTGGCGCGCGCCACCGGCGTCGAGACCGACCGCAAAGGCCGCATCGTCGTGCGGCCGAACTGCACCCTGCCCGGCCACCCCGAGATCTTCGCCGTGGGTGACATGATCAACCTCAACGACCTGCCCGGCATGGCCGAACCCGCACTGCAGGAAGGCCACTACGTCGCGAAGGTGATCCGGGCGCGCCTGGCGGGCCGGTATGCCCCGAAGCGGTTCCGGTATCTCAACCTGGGCAGCATGGCCACGATCTCGCCGAGCGACGCCGTCGCCGACATCGGCAAGCTGCACCTGCGCGGCACCATCGGCAAGATCGCGTGGGCGCTCGTGCACATCGCGTTCCTGGTGGAGTGGCGCAACCGCATAGCGGTTCTCGTGGAGTGGTTCTGGTTCCTCGCGACGGGCCGCCGTGCACAGCGGATCATCCTCGAACCGGTGCACCACCCGGGCTCGGTGGAGGGCGACACCCGGGCGAGTGCTTGACCGGATTCGTCTGCCGCGCGCGGTCGGCACGGTGCGCGACGCGGTGCCCGATCGATTGCCTGCACGCGCCTCCGGGGGATGCTCACCTCGGCGAGGTGGTGGACTGAGCTCCACCGTGGACCAGCCGACGCAGCCGTGCGGGGGTGTCCGTGGTCAGCACGGGTGTGTAGATCACCAGGTGCAGGTCGGGATGATCAGAGGGTGTCAGGCTGTGTTGTTGCAGGTGCAAGTCGCCGACCACGGGGTGGCGGAACAGGCGCTCCCGTGAGGTCAGTCCGTCGATGTCGTGGCTCTCCCAGATGGCGCGGAACGCTTCGCTGGCACCGAGAAGTCGCCCGACGAGGTTGGAGAAGGGAAGCTCGCTCAGCCGTGGGCCGGCCTCGGCCCGGAACGCGGCGACGTTGTACCGGGTGGTGAACTCCCAGTCGGGGAGCGACTTGCGCAGGTACGGGTCGGTGAACAGCAGCCACAGCAAGTTCCGGTCCGCTGCCGGAACGGCCGCCACGTTCGGGTACAACGCCGCGTATGCGGTGTTCCACGCCGATATCCCCCAGTCCGGGGCGATCGCGTACGCCGGAAAACCCGCGAGCGCATCGAGCAGCCGTTGCACGTGGGCGGGGGCGGTTTGGGAGACCGGCTCGACAGCGGGTTGCGGGGCGGAGTACCCGGCGAGCGACAGGACGTAGGCGTGTTCCGCGGCGGACAGGTGCAGGGTGCGTGCGAGTGCGTCCAGCACCTGCCGGGACGGAGTGATGTCGCGCCCCTGTTCGAGCCAGGTGTACCAGGTGATGCTGACCCCGGACAGGCAGGAGACCTCCTCGCGGCGCAACCCGGAGGTCCTCCCTCCGCCGATCGGGGGCAGGCCGAGGTCAGCGCGCAAGAGCTGTCCCCGGCGCGCCCTGAGGAAGTCGCCGATCATGGCGGCGTTGCGCGTCACGATTCACGCCTCCCCGGCTGGGTGGTGCCCGTGGATGTGCTCGGAGCCCGAGAACGGTGGCAGCGGTCAGGAGCTCGGCTTGGTGGTGGGTGGCCCGTTCCACGTCGCGGGTGGCCGGTTCGCGCAAGTGCTCGACCTGGTTCCGCCCGGTACGAGCTTCGAATCTCCGCCCAATCCACGCTCAGCACCTCCTGATCACGGGAGGGTTCGGATTTCACCGCCAATTCTTCCAGGCGGCGCCGGGTCGACCCCGTGGCACGTTCAACTGTTGTTCAGCGAGGCGCCGATCGTGCCCGTGGAAGGCCCCGGTCGTCTCCCTGGCGCCTGCCGGCCCCGTCATCACCCGCTCGGCGGTCGTGTCGGTGACAGTTCGGGTTGAGCGGGGGCGCCGAGGCCGTCGGTGAAGTCGGCGTCGCGGGTCTCGCGGAGGAACAGCAGGCATGTCAGGCACAGCGCGGCGACCCCGATGAGGTACCAGGAGACCCCGGCCGACGAACCGGTGCGGGCCAGCAGGTCGGTGGCGATCAGCGGGCTCACCCCGCCACCGATGATCCCGGCCGCGGAGTAGGCGAACGCTGCCCCGGAGTAGCGGTAGCGGACTCGGAACAGCTCGGGGAAGTAGGCGCCCATCGGCCCGTAGAGCAGCGCGAAACACACCAGACCGACAACCATGGCGATCCCGATCAGAAACGGCTGGCGGGTCTGCATCAACCAGAACAGCGGAAACGCCCACAGCCCGGACACCACCGCCGCCGCGATGCACAGTCTCCGGCGACCCCACCGGTCCGAGGCCGCCGCGAACCACAGCGTGGCCGCGCCCATCACCGCCGAGGCGATGATGGCTTCCACCAACATCGTCGTCCTGGAGATCTTCAACGTCGCGGTGCCGTAGGACAGGCAGAACGTGGTGATCGTGTAGAACATCGTGAAGGCCAGGACGAACGACAGCGTGGCCAGCACCAGCACGCCCGGTTGGCGGCGCAGCAACTCCAGGAACGGCACCCTTGCCTGCTCCTGGGCTTCCAGCGCCGCCCGGAACACCGGCGTCTCGGCGATCCGCATCCGGATGTAGTAACCGACCACGAGCAGCACCGACGAGGCCAGGAACGGAATTCGCCAGCCCCACGCGGTGAACGCCTGCGCGCTCATGGTCGCGTTCAGCACCAGGTACAGCGCGTTGCCGAGTACGAATCCGACCGCCGGACCGAGTTGGGGGAAGGCCGAGTACAACCCCCGTTTGCCCGGCGGGGCGTACTCGGTGGCCAGCAGCACCGCCCCGCCCCACTCCCCGCCGAGCCCGATGCCCTGCAGGAACCGGAGCACCGCGAGCAGTACCGGCGCGGCCACGCCGATCGAGGCGAACGAGGGCACCAGCCCGATCGCCACCGTGGACAGCCCCATGACGAGCAGCGACGTGATCAGCATGCGCTTGCGGCCCAACCGGTCACCGAAGTGGCCGAACAGGATCGCCCCCAGCGGCCGCGCGATGAAGCCCACCGCGAACGTCGCCAGGGCAGCCAGTGTTCCCGCGGTCGCCGAGAACGACGGGAAGAACAACGTGCCGAACACCAGCGCTGCGGCGGTGCCGTAGATGTAGAAGTCGTAGAATTCGATCGCGGTACCGATGAAACTGGCGATGGCGATCCGGTTGCGCGACGGCGCGGCGGGGGTGCTCACACGGTCTCCCTCAACTGGCGGCGATAGCTGATCGCGGCTGCTGTCCGCGTTCAACGCCGTGGCCGGCGGTGTCGTCGACCCCGATGGCGCACGCTTCGCAGGGCGGCCGCGCGCAGGTGCACTGCATGATCGCATCCAGCACGTGGGCGCCGTGGTGGAGGCACCTGTCCCGGCATGTGTGACGCGGGATGAAGCCCGCGGCGATCTCATCGGGCCACGGTTCACTCACGTCATTCACTCAACTCGGGCTCCGAGGAAGTCGCTCGGGTCGCGGTGGTGTTGCGCCCCACCGTTCACGCCTCCCAGACTGGTGGTGCCACTACCAGTGCCAGCGCCGTCTTCGCCCCCTGGCATGTGGAATGGATCGTTGTGTCAGGAACGACCGCGCCTGCGGCCGTTCCCGAGCCCGTTCACAGCCGACCGGCGGCGGCTGCGAGACCAGTTGCCTCGCAATCCCACCCGTTGCGCCCAGCTCAATGTCACCCCCGGCTTGGTCGTCTCAGGACATTCAGGCTCATCGGCAAGTCGTACACGGAGGATCCACGGTGAACGGTGCTCAATCGCTGATCCGCACCTTGGTCGACGCCGGCGTCGACGTCTGCTTCGCCAACCCCGGCACCTCGGAGATGCACTTCGTTTCCGCCCTCGACGACGTCCTGGGCATTCGTGGCGTGCTCGGCCTGTTCGAAGGGGTGGTGACCGGGGCCGCCGATGGGTACGCCCGGATGGCTGACCGGCCGGCCGCGACACTGCTGCATCTGGGTCCGGGCCTGGCCAACGGCCTGGCGAATCTGCACAACGCGCGCCGCGCGCGCTCGCCGATGGTCAACATCGTCGGTGACCACGCCCTGTCGCACAAGCGTTTCGACGCCCCACTGGAGAGTGACATCGACGCGCTGGCCGGCACGGTGTCCGGGTGGGTGCGGCGCTCGTATCGCCCTCAGGACGTCGGCGCGGACGCGGCCGACGCAGTGGCTGCCGCCTACGGCCCCCCTGGACAGATCGCGACGCTCATCCTGCCGGCCGACGTCAGCTGGGAAGCCGGCGGCGTTCCGGCCCACCCGCACCGGCGCCCGCCCGTCACCGCCGTGCCGGACGCCTTGGTGGGTGAAGCCGCGGCAGCGCTGAAGGCCGGCAAGTCCGCGGTCATCCTGCTCGGCGGGCTCGCTCAGCGGGAACGTGGATTGCGGGCCGCCGGCCGAATCGCCGCGGCGACGGGTGCACGCGTGCTGACCGAGACCTTCCCGGCGCGGTTGCAGAGGGGCGTCGGCCTGCCCGCCTTCGAGCGGCTCGGCTACTTCGCCGAGCAGGCCGAGCGGCAACTGTCCGGGGCGAGCCAGATGATCCTGGCCGGCGCACGGTCCCCGGTCACCTTCTTCGCCTACCCCGACCGGCCGAGCTCCCTGGTGCCCGAAGGCTGTGCCGTGCACCGTCTGGGCGAGCCGGGCCAGGACATCATCGAGGCGTTGGAGCACCTGGCCGATCGGGTCGCTCCGGACACCGACCCGATACTGCAGGACACCCTCCACACCGGCCCGCATCGCGGGGTGCTCACCGTGGACGCGGTCGCCGATCTGGTGGGCAGAAGCCTCCCGGAGGGCGCAATCGTGGTCGAAGAGGCCGTCACCGGGGGCCAGAGCATGGCGCGCGGCACGGCCGGTGCACCCCGTCACGACTGGCTCACACTGACCGGTGGCGCCATCGGACAGGGCATCCCGGCCGCCGTCGGCGCAGCGGTCGCCTGCCCGGACCGGAAGGTGATCAACCTGCAAGCCGACGGAAGCGCCATGTACACCGTCCAGGCGCTGTGGACTCAAGCGCGCGAAAACCTCGATGTCACCACTGTCATCCTCAGCAACCGGTCCTACGCGATCCTCAAGATCGAGATGGAACGCGTAGGCGCTGACACGCCGGGGAGCAAGGCCGCCGCCCTGCTCGACCTGTCGGCCCCAGACCTGGACTTCGCACACCTGGCCCGGGGCCTCGGGGTGGAAGCGGTGCGGGCAACCACGGCTGAGGATCTCTCCACCGCCCTGCAGCGGGCCGCCCGCGAACCCGGCCCGTTCCTCATCGACGCGGTTGTCAAGCAAGCCGTCTAGCGCGCCGCTTTCATCCGGAACGAGGCGATAACCGTCCCTGACCACACCGAAGCGCTTGTTGTGCAAGGGAAGCGGGTCAGTTGGCAGACCCGCGATCACGGCAGACTGCGAAGGACAGGCACGGATCGTCGAACTGGTGAAGATCCGCCCGGACGACGTCGACTCCAACGCCGCGTGAAGAAATCGTCAATCCAGGGAGAAGCAATCCATGGTCGTATCACTTCGACGTCCGGTCGTGCTCGGTTCGGTCACCGCCATTGCACTCGCGTTCGGCGTCGCCTGCCTGACTGATGCGACACCCGCACCGGTGCCGGCCACGCAGTCGTCCGGCGCCAACGCGCGGCGTTCGTCGGATGCGTGCAGGCGGCTGACCGACCTCGCCGTCCAACGCCTCCTGCTCAGCGATCAGGTCGCCGCGTCGAAGTTCGGCACCGACCAGCCGATCGACGACCCGGTGCGCGAACAGGAGGAACTCGACCAAGTCAGGAAGAGGTCCATCAGCGCGGGTTCGGATCCCGAGGCCAGCGTGCGGTTCTTCGGCGACCAGATCAACGCGAGCAAGATCGTGCAGGAGGGGCTGTTCAAGCGTTGGACGACCCATCCCGCCGAGGCGCCGACCACACGCCCGGACCTGAGCCGGATCCGGACTCAGCTCGACCAACTCACCACGGAGATCCTCCAGGAGCTGAAGGGAACGCGGGTCGTCCGTCGCCCCACCCGGGCCTCGACCCAACCGGTCGAGGCCCAGGTGTCCGGAGAGATCCTGGACCATCTCGACGCGTTGCACCGTCACGCCCTCGATGTGGCCGTCCAGTCGGTGTGCTGCCCTGCGTGAGGCGGCGCCCTCTCACCTCAGCGTGCCGCCGCACGACCGGCCTTTCTCCACCGGTACAGCCACCTCCGAGCCCACATCGCGCTCGGAGGCAACCGAACCCATCACCCGTGTCGACAACGTGTCGGGTCGCTACACCTGGTCACCCACGTGCTTGCGCAGTCTGGGGTGCCACTGGGGAGAGCGGTCCCCGTCCTCGGGGTCGATCCCCTTGGTGCCGGCGCCCGCGGTGCCCACACCCGCCGGGGCCGGGACGTCACCGGCGGGGTCGGGGTGCACGCCCTTCGTGCCCGCCCCCGCCGTGCCGACACCTCCCACTTCGTCACTTCGGACGTCCTCGCGGAATTGATGACTGCCCGCGGACTCGTCGTGGCCGAGAGCAACCCCGTAGTGGTTGAACAGCCTGCGCTCCTCCTCGGGTTCGAGGCGGTGGCCTTCCGGAGCCACGTTCGGAGCGTCCTTCACCTGGTCCTTCGGGTAGCGGGTCTCCAAGTCCTCGTCCTCGCGCACCCGCAGCCCGTGCGCGGGCACGAACGTCTCGTTGTGCCCGAACAGTCCCGTGTTCACCGTGACCCAGTCCGGGCGGCCGGTCGCGTCGTCCAGCCACACGCCCCCGACCTTGCCGATCTTCTTGCCGTCCCGGTCGTAGACGGACCGCCCGGTCAGTTTCGTGATCTGCTCGTCGAACTCACCCGTCATGGCTCGTCACCCTTTCCACGCCCGTGCTGGAAGGACCACTCGGACGGGTACCCGGAGCAGGTGCGGCCACACGCACGCCGACGTCAGCGACGGCGGAGGTAGGTGCCGAGACCTCCGAGCTTCTCGTCGGCGATGAACACCGACGGCACGTGGACGATCACTTCTTCGACGTGCGGGGTGCAGCCCCACGCCGAGTCGCCCCACGGGTCGGCGACCTTGAGCTCGGAGGGCAGGTCGCAGGGGCCGCGCGCGCCGCCGAGCTGGCAGGTGGCCGGGTGCTCGGTGTGGCGGTGCTCGGCAGCCGCCTCACGCAGCTGCTCGGCGAGCCGGGCCGCCGCGGCCGCGCGCTCGTCCGCCTCATCACGCAGTGCCCGTTCGGCCCGAACCGCGCGGATGGTTGCGAGCCGCAGCTCCAGGTGCTGGGCGACCAGCTCCGCCAGCTTGGTCAGCACGAAGGTCTGCTGGGAGGTGACCTCGCGCGGCTGCTGGTCGATGACGTTCACCGTGCCCAGGCGGTAACCGTCCTCGGTCACGATCGGCGCGGCGGCGTAGAACCTCAGGCCCAGCTCGCCCCGCACGAGCGGGTGGTTCAACGTGCGCGGATCAACAGCGGCGTCGTTCACGACGTACGGGCCGTCCTGCAACACCACCGACGCGCACAGCCCTGGCTCTGTGCCGATCTGGCTGACCCCCTCGAGGCCCTGGCAGGCGGCGAACCACACGCGGTCGGCGTCGACGATGGTGACCGTGGCGATCGGAGTGCCGAAGACGGTCGCGGCCACCTCGGCGATCTGCTCGAACGTGCCGTCGACCGGCGCGTCGAGGATCTCGTACCGGTGCACCGCCGCGAGCCGCGTGTCGTCGATCGACAGAGGCGTCGCCATGAGAACCACTCCCCTTCAGTCACCGGTGCGGGAACTGTTTTCCCGGACCAGTTCGGCAAGACGCATGCTCTCATCCCGTGATCGAAGGTGTGCACCTCGGCACCCGGCTGAACCTCCGCAGTTCACAGTCGGCCCGACGGTGAACTGCGGAGGACACTGCCCCGACAGAGACGCTCGGCGGACGGGACGAAAGGCAGGCCGATGGACGACGCGGTGGAGGAGAGCGCAAGACTGAACGCAGGTCGTGTGTTCACTTTCTCGGACGGGGTGTTCGCGATCGCCGCGACGTTGCTGGCGCTGGAGCTCCGGGTCCCGGACGGCCTCGACTCGACAGGGCTGTTCGCCGCGTTGCGTGATCTCTGGCCTGCCGTGCAGGGTTTCTTCATCAGCTACCTGGTGATCGGTGTGCTGTGGCTGGCTCACCACCGCCTGTTCCGCCGGTTCCACCGGATCACCACGCCGGTGACGGCGCTCAACGTGCTGTTGCTCGGCTTGATCGCCCTGTTGCCGTTCCCGTCGTCGTTGCTCGCCAGGTACGCGGACGAGACGGTCTCGGTCGTGTTGTACGCGGCCGATGTCGCTGCCGTGGCGCTGCTGCAGGTCGCGATGCTGGCCGTGGCGTGGTGGCAACGTGACGTCGACCGGACGCGCCCGGCGTGGGCGGTGTTCGCACCGTCGGCGGTGACCGCCGCGGTGTTCTCCCTGTCCGGGTTCATCGCGTTCTTGAGCCCGGCGGCGGCGATGTACAGCTGGCTGTCGCTGGTGCCGCTGCAATTCGTGGTCGGTCGCCTGACCGGTGAGTGAGTCTCACCTCGACGGCGGGGCGGCGTCGAGGTACTCGAACGTGGACTGCGCGGATACGTCGCCCGCGTAGGTGCGGAGCCGGATCGGGGCGACGCCGGCGTTGTCGGCGGGGGGCGTGAGCACCGCGATCCGGTTGCCCTCGGAGCAGATGACGTCAGCGGCGCGCCCCGCGATCAGCACGGTCGGCTGACCGACCAGGCGGTCCAGCGTCAGGATCAGCGTCGTCCACCCGGTGGTCGGGCCTCGCACGGGTCCGTTGACGGGATCCAGACAGTTGGTCCGGGATCCGAGTTGCACCCGGCTCACGCCGAACGCGCAGGCGGTGGACCCGTCGCGGACTCCCATCCGCACGCGCGGCCGGTCGTTCGGGTGCCGCTGGTGCCAGGCGAGCGCGCGGCGCACCAGCAACGCGGCGGCCTTCTCCAGACAGCTGCCCGAGTTCTCCACATCGGGGTCTCCGGCTTCGGACCACCGGGCCTGGTCTCCGCTCAGTGCCGCGGCGCAGACCGCCACGAGTGCCCTCCACACCTGCGGGCCGTCCACCGTCCCCGCAGGACATCTGCCCCGCTCCAGGTCCGCGTACCACCGGGTCGCCTGGTCGGCGGACCGCGCATCGGCCGGCCCCAAGGGCAACCACGCGAACCCGTCGTCCCGGATGTCCTCCTTCAGCGTCGGCACGATCAACGTGTCCGATGTCGGGCGCGAAGTCGTCGTGGCGCCGCTGCGAGGTGCGGTCGAGCGCGCCTCTGACGTGGTGCCCGGCGGGGTCGGGGCCACCGGCTGCGGGTGCGCGGAACTCGGATCGGCTGGACGCGAGTTCGTCGGGGTCCCCGTGACCAGGGGCGCCGTCGTCACGCGGCTGGTGCTCCCGCGGCCCTGGGCGATCATGGCCGGCCGGCTGGCCGTCAGCGCCGGCGCGGTGGTCTCCGGTTGCGCTTGCGGCGATGTCGCCGCCGGCTCAGGTGGTACCTCTGCGGGCTGCGTGACCGTCTGCAGCGGGGGAGGGATCGCGATCGGCTGTGTTCCCTGTTGAGCGACGAGCCCTGCCGCGAGCGCTCCGATCACCAGGAGTGCGGCGAGGCTGATGACGACCGCATCGGCACGAGGGCGTTTCATGGGATTGTTGTTGCCCTTTCATTTCCCCGTCGTTGCCCCTTCGTTTCAACAGATTCCTCCACAGTGCCACACGGGAGCGCGCGTCGGAGGTGTCTTTGGCCCCGTGGTCCGGGGACGTTGGAAAGCAGGTGCCGGAACGCTCTGGACGCACGGCGCGTACCGGGTGATGCTGGTAATCGGCTTCGCCAGGCCCCCATGAGCCGAATCCGGCCGGGACGGGCACGGTGACCACCGCGGCTGCGGCACGCGCCCCTCGCGGTGGCCGAGCGGTCCGCGGCCGAACGCCTGCCGGCCGATGACGGTCGCGACGCACCGGCCTGGTGCGTTGTGGAGCCGCATCCGCCTGCGGAAGGAGCACCGAGGTGTTCACCCAACCCGATGACGTCCAGCGGTTCATCACCGACGAGGACGTGAAATTCGTCGACGTCCGCTTCAGCGACCTGCCCGGAGTGATGCAGCACTTCACAGTGCCGGGAGCCGCGTTCGACGGGGACGCCATCAACAACGGGATCGCCTTCGACGGTTCGTCCATCCGCGGTTTCCAGGCCATCCACGAGTCCGACATGGTGCTGTTGCCGGACCTGGCCACCGCCCGGCTCGACCCGTTCCGCACCGAGAAGACCCTCATCATCAACTTCTTCGTGCACGACCCGCTGACCCACGAGCCCTACAGCCGGGACCCGCGCAACATCGCGCGCAAGGCTGAGCAGTACATCTCCGAGACCGGCATCGCGGACAGCGCGTTCTTCGGCGCCGAGGCGGAGTTCTACATCTTCGACTCGGTCCGCTTCCACACCGCGGAGAACGCCTCGTTCCACGAGATCGACTCGGTCGAGGGCTGGTGGAACACCGGCGCCGACGAGGAGGGCGGCAACCGTGGATACAAGATCAAGTTCAAGGGCGGCTACTTCCCCGTACCCCCGACCGACCACTTCGCCGACCTGCGCGACCAGATGGTGCTGAACCTCGAACGCGTGGGCATCGACGTCGAGAAGGCGCACCACGAGGTCGGTTCCGGCGGCCAGTCGGAGATCAACTACCGGTTCAACGCCTTGCTGCACGCGGCTGACGACCTGCAGTTGTTCAAGTACGTCATCAAGAACACGGCGTGGCAGGCGGACAAGACGGTCACGTTCATGCCGAAGCCGCTCTTCGGCGACAACGGGTCGGGCATGCACTGCCACCAGTCGTTGTGGAGGCACGGGGACCCGCTGTTCTACGAGGAGTCCGGGTACGCCGGCCTGTCGGACACCGCTCGCCACTACATCGGTGGCCTCCTGCACCACGCGTCGAGCCTGCTGGCCTTCACCAACCCCACGGTGAACTCCTACCGTCGTCTGGTGCCGGGCTACGAGGCCCCCGTGAACCTGGTGTACTCGCAGCGCAACCGCTCGGCGTGCATTCGAATCCCGATCACCGGCAGCGACCCGAAGGCCAAGCGCATCGAGTTCCGCTGTCCGGACTCGTCGGGCAACCCCTACCTGGCGTTCTCCGCGATGCTGATGGCGGGCATGGACGGCATCAGGAACAAGATCGAGCCGCCGGCACCGATCGACAAGGACCTCTACGAACTTCCGCCCGAGGAGGCGAGCGACGTCACCCTGGTCCCGCCTTCTCTGGACGCGGTGCTCGACAGCCTGGAGGCCGACCACGAGTTCCTGCTCGAGGGTGGCGTGTTCACGCCGGACGTGATCGACACCTGGATCTCGCTCAAGCGCGAGGTGGAGATCGACCCGCTGCGCCTGCGGCCGAACCCCTACGAGTTCGCCCTCTACTACGACGTGTGAGTCCCAGGCCTCGCCCGCACGGGTCGTGTGGTGAAGTGGCGGGCATGGCTGGAGGACTCGAGGACGCCGTCCGGGGTTGGCACCCCGGGCCGCGCACCGACACCGATCCGCTCGACACGGGCCCGTCCGCGGCGCTGCTGGCGGTGCTGGACCGGCAGGAGGGCCCGCCGCGCCCCGGAGATCCGTTGCCTCTGCTGTGGCACTGGGTCCACTTCCCGGACTGGCCGCGCCACAGCGAGCTCGGTGCAGACGGCCATCCCGCACACGGGCACTTCCTGCCACCGGTGCCGAACCGCCGCCGCATGTACGCGGGCGGGCGCATCGCGGTGAAGCGGGCGCTTCGGGTCGGCACACCCGCCACCCGCACCTCGTCCTTGGCCGCGGCGCGGGTCAAGCACGGTCGTAGCGGTGAGATGCTCTTCGTGACCGTCCGCCACGAGATCCATCAGGCCGGGTCACTGGCGCTCGTCGACGAGCACGACCTGGTGTACCGCTCGGGTGATCCGTCCCGCTCCACCGCTGACGGGGCTGCCGCCCCGGTGCCCGCGGCCGTCTGGCACGAGCGCTTCACGGCCGATCCCGTGCGACTCTTCCGGTTCAGCGCGCTCACCGCGAACGCTCACCGGATCCACTACGACCACCCTTATGCGACCGGCGTGGAGAACTACCCGGGACTGGTGGTGCACGGGCCGCTGCTGGCGGTGCTGATGGGTGAGTTGATCCGCCGCGCCGCGCCGGACCGCGAGATCCGCTCCTTCGGCTACCGGTTCCACCGGCCCGTGTTCGCCGGCGAGACGATGACCGTGGCCGGTGATCCCGTGGGCGAGTGCGATGCGCGTGCGGAGGTCGCGACCGAACGTGGAGGGCGGCACGCCACGGCCGAGGTGACCTTCGCGTGACACATCAGAGGGGAGCTGTCGCGCGGATGGATTGAGCCCGGCCGGCGCGATGGGCGAGCACACCGTCGTCGCCGAGCTGATCGGACCTTCGGTGAGTTGGACGTCGTGCACTGCTTCCGCGACGCCCCCTGACGATCGTGGGGAAGGGCACCGACGGGACCCGGCGCAACGTCGTCGTGGGCCGGCTGATCAGCCGCGGAGGGTTGTGACCGCGGCCACCCGTTCCCGTCGGGTCGATCATCGAGACCGCGGCTCGCAGAGGTCGTGCCGAGCTGGTTCCCCGGACGCGCGTGGGCGCTCTGCGCGCCACAGTGGACGTGGTACTGCTGAGTAACAAAGGCGTTGTCCGAGAAAGAGATTCACGTAATCCATTGAGGACTGTGAGACCACCGTCTCTCCGGACCAGGGCCGAACGGCCCTGGTCCGGGAACGTGCGGCTCGGCGAACGTGTACGTCGAACCGTTCCTGACTCGAGGAGGTCCACCACCCGTGAACGTCGCCACCAGCTCCACCAACCGTCCGCCCCGCAGCTCGATCAGCTGGGTAGCGGAATACCTCGACGACGTCGCCGACGAACTGGACAGGCGCGGCTTCGCGATCGACTCCGTGGAGATGATCGCCCGCGCACCGCTGTCCGGCCGGCTCTCGATCGCCGAGGATTCCGGCACACCGGGCCAGAGCGCATCGGCAGAGCTCCGTTGGCGTGAGGACGACGGGTGGGTGCTCGGACGCAAGGCTCCCACCGGCGAGCGGCCGTGGGCCTGGCGACGCATCTCCGGAGAGGCCGTCGCAGATCCGGCGACGGTCGCCGACTTCCTCCTGTGCGGTTGAGATGACCAGCCAGGTGCAGGTCTCCAGGGGGAACGAGCCGGGCTGGGGTGACGTGACGGACCCGCATGCGCCCGACGACGACTGGCAGTGGTGCACGGACTGCGACGGAACCGGAACGCTGCATCGCACGGCTGCGGACCCGGACGATTGCCTCCTGTGCCGCGGCGTGGGCTTCCTGATCGCCTGATCCGGGAACCTCGTATCGTGCGTGCTCGCGCTGCTCACGGGCGTTGACGCTGGGCAGCGGTCGTTTCATCACTCGACTTCCCGCACAGCCGAATTCCACCGGATAGCCGTGGTCTGACGGGGTAGCCGGATGGCATGAGCGAGTTGAGTGACTGCCATGAGTGATGACGCGGTGTGGGTCCGCGGTGTGACCGGGATCCAGCTCCACCACCAGACCGACCTGGGAGATGCTGATCGGTTCCTGGGCAACGCGGCCATGGCGGTGCACAGCGCGCACACGCGCACCGCGGACCGGCGCTACTCAGAGCTCATGGAGCAGATCAAAGCGGTCGGCCGTCTCGTCCACGAGTTCCAGCGAGAGGCGGCCGGCCGGATGGGGCGATTGCACGCCACCGATCCGGAGCGTTTCGTTCGCTGCCGGGAGGGTGAGGAGCCGTGGCCCGATGAGATCGCCGCTGGGTTCATCCCGCGTCACACCTGCCGGGACAGGTGCCTGTACCACGACGCCCACGTGCTGGATGCGATCATGCAGTGCATCTGCGCGCGGCCGCCCTGCGAGGCTTGTGCGATCGAGTTCGACGACATCGCCGGGTGATCTCTGGCGCGCGAGTGATCAGGCCACCGCCAGCCCGGTGGTGTATCCGAGGAACGCGGCTCCGAGTCCGGCCGCAATGCTCGCGACGACGTTGAGCGCCGACAGCAGCCGTGCACCGCTGGTGAACAAGCGCACCGTCTCGTACCCGAACGTGCTGTAGGTGGTCAGGGCGCCGCAGAAGCCCGCGCCGACGAGGGCGTGGACGGCACTTCCACTGCCGCCGCCCAGCGCGGAACCGGCGAGCACGCCGAGGACGAACGACCCCACGACGTTGGCCGTGAAGGTGCCCCACGGGAAGACCGAGTCGTGCCGGGGCTGGAGGGCCCGGTCGATCTGGTAGCGCAACGGAGCACCCACCATGCCCCCCAGCATCACCAGCAGCACGGTCATGTCCGGGCCTCCTGCGGTGCCTGTCCGTCGTGAACGACCGTCGGGCACGGCCCACCTGGTCGCTGGTTCACCGTGCACCTCCCCGTCCCCGCAAGGACAGCCGTGCGCCCAGGACCCCGACCACCACAGCGGCCAGTGCCGCCAGCGGAGTGGCGACGAGATAGACCAATGCCACCGCAGGTCGCCCTGCGTTGACCAGTCTCACCGCGTCCACCGCGTAGGTGGAGAACGTCGTGAAGCCTCCGAGGACACCGACTCCGAGAAACGGCCGGACGTACCTGTGCGGCGTCACCACCTCGGTGATGACGACCATCAGCACGCCGATCAGCGCGCAACCGACGACGTTGATCAGCAGCGTGGGCCACGGGAAGTCCAGCGGTGATTGGGGGAAGGCGGCACCGACCCCGTGGCGGGCGACCGCCCCGATGCCCCCGCCCACCGCGATCACGGCGAGCACGTCCCACACCCGCGCCTTCTCGCGGTGGGGTGCCGTACGAGCGTCGATGCCAGGACCGGCAGAATCGATCTGGAAACCCGCTCTCACTCGCTGACACCGTAGATGGTGCCCGACCTCCCGGTCTGCCTTCAGTGTCGAGCATCCTCCGTGGCGGGAACAAGGTCGACTTCCGACGGTCGGCCGGCTGATGTCCGACATCTTCTTCGACCGTCGAACCGAATTGACCATTATGTCCGCACCGCGAAAAAGATGAAGATTGTCCTGAACAACACCAGGGCAATTCGGCACTTGACCTCCACGGTGGCCGGTGGGACGCTGCGAAACAGCGCTCAGGAGAGCGTCGTACGGCCCGCGGCGAGCAATGTTTCCGGCGCGTGACGGCGAACGGAAAGCAATGCTACCGGCGCGTGCCGCGTCCCCTCTTTGAAACATTCTTCCGAGGGTGGCCAGGCCATGGTCATGTATTCCTACCGCTGTCCGCGCTGCGGAACGTTCGATTTGCGGTGCGACCTGGGTGAAGCTCCAGCGGCGGCCACGTGCCCCGAGTGCGCGCAGCAGTCGAAGCGGGTGTTCACGCCTCCGCTGTTGAGCCGGACGCCACGCCCGGTGGCCGACCTGAGAACGAGGGAAGAGGCCAGCCGGTCGGAGCCGGAGGTCGTGTCCGCTCCTCCGGCGGCCCTGAAGGCGCCGCGGCCCGCTGCGCCGAACCCCGCGCAAGCCCGGTTGCCGCGGAACTGAATTGCCCGCAACCGGGTGCACAGCGCACCCTCGCCGAGTCCGTTGCGGATCCGGTTCACCTTTGGCAGGACCGGTGTCCTCGAGTTCGGCCAGGGGGACAACGCCTAGGAGGTCCTGTCGATGGGCACCGTCGGACTGCTGTACGTCGGCTCAGTCCTGTTCCTCAACGGGATGCTGCTGCTCGGCAAGGTCGACCCCAAAGCCGCTGGTGTTTTCAACCTCTTCGTCGGCGCGCTGCAGGTGGTCACCCCGACCTATTTGATATTCACCGCCGGAGGGTCGCCGAAGGTGATTCTGGCGGCATCCGGAATCTACCTGTTCGGATTCACGTACCTGTACGTAGGAGTCGGTCTCCTGGCTGGCCTGGACACGACCGGTATCGGCTATTTCTCATTGTTCGTGGCCATCATGGCGCTGGGGTATTCGTTCGTCAACTTCCGCGTCTTCCACGACAACGTCTTCGGGGTGATCTGGCTCTACTGGTCCTTCCTCTGGGCACTGTTCTTCGTGGTGCTCGGACTCAAGAAGGTGGAGTGGACGAGGTACACCGGCTGGGTCACGGCCATCGAGGGATGGGTGACGGCCGCGATCCCGGCATTCCTGTTGCTGTACTGGGAAGGAAGCCTGAAGAGCCCCAACGCGGTCGCCACCGGTCTTGCGATTTTCGGCATCGTCGTGTTCGGAGCGCTCTACCCGCTGACCGGGCCAGGGGCGGAGAGGCGCCGCGAAGCACGGCACGGGGCGAGCGTCACCCCCGGTCCCGCCTGAACCGGACGAGGAGTCGACGGATCTGACAGATCCACTTGTGAAGGGAGACCGAACATGCCGAAGGTAGTGTTCAGCGTTGATCAGTCAAAGTCGATGCGCGATCAGGACGTCCCCGGCCACAACCGCTGGCACCCCGATGTGCCCGCTGCCGCCACGGTGAGGCCAGGAGACGAGTTCCGGGTCGAGTGCCGTGAGTGGACCGATGCGCAGATCGGCAACAACGACTCCGCCAACGACGTTCGTGACGTGAACCTGAAGGCGGCTCACATGCTGAGCGGGCCCATCACCGTGGAAGGTGCCGAACCAGGCGATCTGCTCATCGTCGACATCCTCGACCTGGGGCCGGTTCCGGCGCCGCAGGAATACGGGGACGCTCCAGGGCAAGGATGGGGGTACACCGGCATCTTCAACCGGAACAACGGCGGCGGTTTCCTCACCGACTACTTCCCCGACTCGTACAAGGCGATCTGGGATTTCCACGGCCAGGTCGCCACCTCGCGGCACCTCCCCGGCATCCGCTACACCGGAATCACCCACCCCGGTCTCTTCGGCACCGCGCCGTCGTCGGAGTTGCTCGACCGCTGGAACCGACGCGAGCGCACGCTCATCGACACCGATCCGGACCGGATTCCGCCATTGGCGCTTCCACCGGAAACCGACGACACCCTCGCCGGCACCGCCGACGGAGATGTCGCCAGGGACGTCGCAGAGCGCGGAGCGCGCACCGTGCCCGCCCGTGAGAACGGCGGCAATCACGACATCAAGAACTTCACCCGCGGCTCCCGCGTCTTCTACCCCGTCCACGTGCCCGGCGCCAAGCTCTCCGGTGGCGACCTGCACTTCAGCCAGGGCGACGGGGAGATCACCTTCTGCGGTGCCATCGAGATGGGCGGTTTCATCGACTTCCACGTCGACCTCATCAAGGGCGGCATGGAGACCTACGGTGTCACCACGAACCCGATCTTCATGCCGGGCAACGTCGCACCCCAGTACTCCGAGTGGCTCACGTTCATCGGCATCTCGGTCGACCACGACACCGATACCAATTTCTACTTGGACGCGACCGTGGCCTATCGGCGCGCCTGCCTCAACGCCATCGAGTACCTCAAGAAGTTCGGATACTCCGGTGAGCAGGCGTACCTGCTGCTGGGTTCGGCACCGATCGAGGGACGCATCAGCGGCGTCGTCGACATCCCCAACGCGTGCTGCTCGCTGTACCTGCCCACCGCGATCTTCGACTTCGACGTGAAGCCGTCCGCGGCCGGGCCGGCCTTCGCGGATCGGGGTCAGTGCGCCGTCACGTCCTGACAGCGCAGGCGACCTCGCCCACCGGCAGGTCGGAGGTGCCGGTCGAACGCGTCACGTCACGCCGCGGCCGCTGTTCACCCGGCCGGCGACTTCGCCGTGCGGCCCGTCACGCGTCGTCCGAGGTCCAGTCGGTGTCGTGCCGCACGCCGACCTCGTCGAGGTGCGCGAGGAGATCGGCGGGGTCGGCGTACACGCGGTATGCGCCGGCCCTTTCCAACTCCTCGCGGCCGTAGCCGCCGGAGAACAGGCCGACGCCGAGACAGCCCGCGCGCCGGGCGGCGAGAAGGTCCCAGATGCTGTCCCCGACGACGATCGCCGACCGCACGTCGGTGCCGACGCGGGCCGCGGCGGCGAGGAACAGATCGGGGTCGGGCTTGGCGTGACGCACCTGATCACGGGTGACCAGCGGCGTGTCCTCCGGCAGCCCGAGCATCTTCAGCGCGGGCCGAGCGGCGACCGCGAGCCCGCTGGTCGCGATCGCCCACGTGACACCGCGTTCGGTGAGCGCGGCGAGCAGTTCGCGAGCACCGGGCAGCGGTCGCACGGTGTCGCGACGCCGGGCGTAGGCCTCGGCGTGCGCGAGGTTGAGCGCGCGGATCTGCTCGGTGGACAGCGCCCCGCCGGTCTCACGCAGCAGCGCGGTGACGAACAGGCCACCGCTCATGCCGATGCGGCGGTGGATCTTCCACACCGACAACTCGATCCCGAAGCCGGTGAGGGCCTCCTGCCACGCCAGCACGTGCTGGTACACGCTGTCGATGAGCGTGCCGTCCAGGTCGAACAACAGAGCCGGTGGTGCAGAGGAAATCGGAGCGGGCTCGGTCATGGCAGAAGCGTGCGCCGCACCAGCCGATCACGCCGTGCGAGACTCCGCGGGCAGGTGGGTGCGCGAAGCCAGCGTGATCGCGGCCAGGCAGCAGAGCGCGAGTACGGTCACCACGCACAGCAGCACGGTGTAGGAACCGAACGCGGTCAGGCCGGCGAGCATGGCGGGAAGCAGGAAGCCGAGGTAGCTCAGCGCGTAGTACACGCCCGTGAGGCCCGCGAGGTCGTCGACGTGGGCGAGGCGCTGGATCTCCTGCAGCCCGGACACCACGGCCACGCCGTAGGCGGCGCCGAGAACGATCGCACCGGCCATGCCGAGCCACGGTGAACGCACCGCCGCGGTCGCCGTGATGACGGCCATTCCCGCAGCCACCAGCGCCATGCCCACGATGATCGCTCGCGCGGTGGACGTGGAGTCCAGCCGCTTCGCCAGTGGCTGCACCAGCACGCCGGTGGTCAGGGCCAGCACGGTCAGACCGGTCGCGTAGACGAGCGCGTTGTCGCCGAGCTGGGCGGACACCAGCTGGGGTGTGACGGCGTAGGCGATTCCCGCCGACCCGAACACCCACGGCGCCATCGGCACGATCACGCGGACGAAGCGGCGGTGCCCCGCTGCCGGCACCCGCAAGTCGGCGAGCAGACCGCCGGGGGCCTCCGAGCGCGACCGCGTCTCGGCGGCGCGCAGCAGCAGGACGACGCCCGGCACGGCGACGGCCATGTGCACGAGGTAGGGCGTGACCATCGGCCACGGTGCCCACTGCGCCAGCGCTCCGGCCACTCCGGCTCCGAGCCCGAAGCCCGCGGTGAGCGCCAGCGACGCGCGCCGTGCTCCCGAGCCCCGGTCCGCGGTGACGTCGAAGGGCGGTTGGGACAGCTCCTTCACCCAACTCGTGCCGACCGCCATCGCGATGCCAACCGCGATGCCGCTCAGCAGACGCCCGGCGTAGATCGGCACCGGTCCGGTCACGCCGGCGGCGAGCACCGCGCTCGCCAGCAACGACGCGACTGCTCCGATCACCATCAGCGGCTTGCGGCCGTAGCGGTCCGAGGCCGACCCGGCGACCAGCAGGCCCGGTACCAGACCGACGACGTAGGCGGCCAGGAAGGCGTCGACGGTGACCTCGGAGTAGCCGCCCAGCTTGCGGTACATGAGCAGCAGTGGCGTGAACTGGTTGCCTCCCCAGCCGCAGCAGAACATCGAGATGGCCACCCTGGCCCAAGGGCTCGCGAGGAGCCGGGTTCGGGTGGTGCTCGGGCTGGGTGACACGAAAACTCCTCGGTGGTCGATCGGTGTGCGGATGGGTCAGCGCTGGGTCATGGTGCGGTGGGTGGCGTCCAGGTGTGCGCGAAGCGTCGCGGCGAACCCCACCTCGTCCGCGGCTGCGATTCGTTCCACCAGCGCGGTGTGCTCGGCGACGAGCACGGTCAGCCGTTCCGGGCGGGGGTGCAGCGCGCGCATCCCCATGCGGCGCTGCCGATCGGCGAGCGAGCCGTAGAACCGGGTTGCCAGGGTGTTGCCGGACGCTCGGACGATGCCGAGGTGGAAGGCCTGGTCGGCGTGCACGAAGGCGTCGAGATCACCCTGCTCGGCGAGCGCGGCCTGCTCGGTCACCAGGGTGCGCATCCGCTCGATGAGATCGGTCGGGGGAGTGCCGCCGCTCAACAACCGGTGGACCGCGGAGCACTCGAGCGCTTCGCGCAGGTCGAGCACGTCCTCCGCCTCCCCCGGGGCGACCGGTACGACGACGGCGCCGCGCTTGGGGAAGAGCTGCAGCAGGTCTTCGGCCTGCAGCCGGAGGAAGGCCTCGCGAACGGGCGTCCGGCTCAGACCGACGCGCTCGGCGATGTGCCCTTCGCTGATCAGGCTGCCGCCTGGTAGCTGCCCGCTCAGGATGAGCTCCTTGGCGAAGCTGTACGCGCGTTCCGCTCCGGGAACCGGACTTTCGGTGGCCACCGAACTATCGTACGAACATAGATACAAGCTGAGGTGCAAAGGTGGCATGATTCACGGGCTCGGTGGACGAACGCGTGCGGGCTCTGGCCTCGACGATCTCCAGCGGTCACAATCCCCGGATCAGCTTCATCGCCTCCGAGGTTGGGAGTTGCATCCGCCGATGCTCAGCACCATGCAGGACGGTTCACTGTCGATCACCCAGCTGTTGCGCTACGGCTCCAACGCGCACGGCGTCAGCGAGTCGGTCACCTGGAGCGGTACGGGTGTGGCGCCGCGCCGCGAGACCTACGCCGATCTGGGCAAGCGCGCCGCGAAGCTCGCGCACGCCCTGCGTGGGCTGGGGATCACCGGCGACGAGCGCGTCGGCACGTTCATGTGGAACAACAACGAGCACTTCGAGGTCTATCTCGCGGTGCCCGCGATGGGCGCGGTGCTGCACACCCTCAACATCCGCCTCTTCCCCGAGCAGCTGACCTTCGTGGCCAACCACGCCGAGGACCGGGTCGTCATCGTGGACGGGACGCTCGTCCCCCTGCTGGCCAAGCAGCTCCCCGAGATGAAGACGGTGCGCCACGTGGTGGTCGCCAACGGAGATCCGGCGAGCTTCCAGGCACCGGAGGGCGTCGAAGTGCACGGGTACGAGGATCTGCTCGCCGGGCAGCCCGAGGACTTCGACTGGCCCGACGTGGACGAGCGGTCCGCAGCCGCCATGTGCTACACCTCGGGCACCACGGGCGACCCCAAGGGCGTCGTCTACTCGCACCGCTCGATTTGGCTGCACTCCATGCAGGTGTGCATGAGCGATGGCATGCGACTGTCCCAAGAGGACACCGCGCTGGCGATCGTGCCGATGTTCCACGCGATGTCCTGGGGACTGCCGTACGCGGCGTTCATGGTCGGAGCCTCGCTGATCCTGCCGGACCGGTTCCTCCAGCCGGCTCCGATCGCGGAGCTGCTCGCCGAGCTGAAGCCCACGATGGCGGCCGCGGTGCCGACCATCTGGCAGGGGCTGCTCGCTCAGCTCGACCAGAACCCGCAGGACATCTCCCACCTGCGCGAGGTCGTGGTCGGCGGCTCCGCGGCCCCGCCGTCGCTGATGCACGCTTTCGAGGAGCGCTACAACGTCCCGGTGCTGCACGCCTGGGGCATGACCGAGACCTCGCCGCTGGGCAGCGTCGCCCGGCCGCCCGCCTCCGCGACCGGAGACGAGGCATGGCGGTACCGCTACACGCAGGGCCGCTTCCCGGCCGCGGTGCGGGCACGACTGCTCGACGACTCCGGTGCCGTGGTGCCGTGGGACGGTCGCACCGTCGGCGAGCTGGAGGTGAAGGGTCCATGGATCGCCGCGTCCTACCACGGCGGCAGCGAGGTCGACCCCGACAAGTTCCACGACGGCTGGCTGCGCACCGGCGATGTCGGCACGATCACCTCCGACGCGTTCCTCACGCTCACCGACCGCGCCAAGGACGTGATCAAGTCCGGTGGTGAGTGGATCTCCTCGGTCGACCTGGAGAACCAGGTGATGGCGCACCCCGCGGTCGCGGAGGCCGCCGTCGTCGGCGTGCCCGACGAGAAGTGGGACGAGCGCCCGCTGGTCGCGGTTGTGCTGCGCGACGGCGAGACCGTCACCGCCGAGCAGCTGCAGGAGTTCCTCGCCGACAAGGTCGCGAAGTGGCAGTTGCCGGAGAACTGGGCCTTCGTCGAGGAGGTGCCGAAGACGAGCGTCGGCAAGTTCGACAAGAAGCGGCTGCGGGCGATGCACGCCTACGGCGAGCTCGACGTCAGCCACCTGCGCTGAACCCGCCCGGCGGTGGTGACCCCAG
>DASYMV010000135.1:0-10205 GCA_036008865.1 Pseudonocardiaceae bacterium
CGCGCTCGGGGTCGCGGTCGACTCGTCCGGCGCGGTGGTCGGGGCGGTGATCGCAGACGACGTCCTCGGCGCGCTGGCGAACGCGCGCAGCGCGGGCGAGGTCCCGTCATGAACTGGTTGCTGCAGAACTCCGACAAGTTCTGGGCCTACACCGAGGTTCACCTCGCGCTCGCACTGATCCCGGTGGTCGCGGGGCTGGTGATCGCCATTCCGCTCGGTTGGCTGGCCAGCCGTTCGCGCAGCGCGCGAGCGGTGCTGCTGGCGCTGTCCAACATCCTCTACACCATCCCGTCGATCGCGCTGATCGTCATCGCGCCCGCGGTGCTCGGCACCAGGATTCTCGACGGTGTCAACGTGATCGTGCCATTGACCATCTACACGGTGGCACTGCTGGTGCGCGGTATCGCCGATGCGCTGGCCGCGGTACCCGGTCACGTCGTGGCCGCCGCCAACGCGATGGGGTTCCGGCCGCTGCGGCGGTTCCTGACCGTCGAGTTCCCCCTCGCGGTGCCGGTGATCATCGCCGGGCTCCGCGTGGCGACGGTGTCGAACATCAGCCTCGTCAGCGTCGGTGCTCTGGTGGGCATCAGCGGATACGGGCAGTTGTTCACCGAGGGCTTCCAGTCGAACTTCCCCACCAAGATCTGGATCGGCCTGATCGCGACGCTGGTGCTGGCGTTGCTGGCGGACGCGTTGTTGTTGCTGCTGGGGCGTTTCCTCACGCCCTGGGTCCGGGTCGGGAGGTGAGCGGTGAACTGGCTGACTGATCCGGCGCACTGGACAGGTGCCGATGGTGTGCCGCAACGGTTGTTCGAGCACCTCGGCTACACGGCGGTCAGCCTGCTGATCGCGGTGGTCATCGGGTTCCCGCTCGGCGCGCTCGTCGGGCACACCGGACGTGGCGGTCTCGTCGTCGTCGGCCTGACCAACGGCCTGCGCGCACTGCCGAGCCTCGCAGTGGTGATCCTGCTGGTCCTGTTCGCGGGTCTGGGTGACGCGCCGGTGATCGCGGCCCTCGTGCTGCTCGCGGTCCCGCCGATCATGGCCGGCACCTACGCGGGGATCCGGGCTGTGGACCCGGTCACGGTCGACGCCGCCCGCGGTGTCGGCATGCGCGAGCGGAACGTGCTGTTCGGGGTGGAGATCCCCAACGCGATGCCGCTCGTCCTGGGCGGTTTCCGCAGCGCGACCCTGCAGGTGATCGCCACCGCGACGATCGCGGCGTTCGTCGGCTCGGGCGGTCTCGGCCGGTACGTGTTCGACGGCCTCGCGCTGCAGGAGTACGACCAGATGCTCGCCGGGGCAGTGCTCGTGGCGCTGCTGGCCGTCGTCGTCGATCTGTTGCTCGTCGGTTTGCAACGACTGATCGTTTCGCCAGGTCTGCGCTCCGCCGGAACGACCGGCCGGCGCAGGAAGGCTGTTGCCGCACTGGAAACCGGAGGAAAGCAGTGATGAAGCGAACCGTCGCCGGACTCACGGCCGCCGTCATGGCGGTCCTGAGCCTCACCGCATGCGGGGGCTCCAGCGACCCTTTGAAGAACAACAGCGGCTCCGGTCAGTCGGCCTCCGACACGATCGTCGTCGGTTCCGGCAACTTCCCGGAGAGCCGCCTGCTCGCCGAGATCTACGCCGAGGCGCTGTCCGCCAAGGGCGTCAAGGTGGAGAAGAAGCTCAACATCGGCAACCGCGAGCTGTACTACAAGGGCCTGCAGGACGGCTCGATCGACCTGATCCCCGAATACACCGGCGTCCTCCTGCAGTACATCAACAAGGACACCCCGGAGACCGCGCCCGACGACGTGTACGCGGCCCTGAAGAAGGCGCTGCCGAGCAGCTTGACCGTGCTCGACAAGGCGGCGGCGGAGGACAAGGACGCCGTGGTGGTCACGCAGGCGACGGTGCAGAAGTACAACCTGAAGTCGATCGCCGACCTGGCGGCCCACTGCAAGGACCTCGTTCTCGGCGGTCCGGCGGAGTTCCGGCAGCGTGCGGACGGCGTGCCCGGCCTGGAGAAGAAGTACGGCTGCACCTTCAAGGAGTTCAAGTCCCTCGACGTGGGCGGTCCGTTGACAGTGGCCGCACTCAAGGACGGTTCCATCGACGCGGCTGACCTGTTCACCACCGACAGCTCCGTCAAGGACAACAACTTCGTGGTGCTCGAGGACCCGAAGAACAACTTCGCCGCGCAGAACGTCGTGCCGCTGATCAACGCGAAGAAGGCCGGCGACAACATCAAGAAGGTGCTCAACTCCATCTCCGCCAAGCTCAGCACGGAGACCCTGCTCGAGCTGAACGCCAAGCTCGGCGCCCCGGACAAGCCGGAGGCCGACAAGGTCGCGAAGGACTGGCTGGCGCAGAACAACATCTAGCCGCTGTTCGGCGCGAAAGGCACGTACGTCCCGTCTAAGGGGATGTACGTGCCTTTCGCGCCGACGGTGGTCCGTCGCCCGCCGCGGCGTGGCCGCCGATGCGCGACGTCAACTCCTCGGCGGCCCGCCGCGCCTGGTCCGCCAGCCCCGGCCACGTCTGCCCGCACTCGTCTTCGCAGACGTGCCGGAACGTCACGGTCACGGCCGCGATCGGCCGCTCGCCGTGGTCGAAGACCGGGGCCGCCACCGACGCGAAGCCCGCGGTGACGTAACCGTCCTCCACCGCCCATCCCTGCCTGCGCTCGGCGGCGAGCCGTCTGCGCAGAGCCGGGAGGTTGCCAGGGCCCCGGCCGGTGCGGTCCACGAAGCTGTCCGCGGTCGGGAGCAGCGCGCGCACCTGCGCGGACGGCAGGTGGGCGAGCATCGCGCGCCCGGACGCGGTGAGGTGTGCGGGGAGCCGCACGCCGACGTCCGAGACCAGCGACTGGGGCTGGCGGGGCTGTTCCCGGACCAGGTAGAGCGCTTCCGGGCCGTGCAGGACACCCAGTTGGGCCGTGTGCTCCACGCGGTCGACGAGCCGGCGCAGCAGCGGCCGGGCCAGGCGTTCGAGCGGCTCGTGACGCAGGTAGGCGGAGCCCAGCTCGAACACCGCCACACCGAGCCCGTAGCGGCGTTCCTCCGGCAGATGCGTGGCGAAGCCGGCGTCGGTGAGCTCGGACAGCAGGTGGTAGGTCGTGGATCGGGGCAGGTCGAGCTCGCGCGCGACCGAGGCCGCCGACATCGGTCCCGGTCGGCTCGCCAGGAGCCGCAGCACTGCCAGGCCGCGGCGCAGTGCCGGTACGTCGCTGCTGATGCCCACGGCGACGAGTTTCCACTCCCGCCCAACAATGCGCGTGTCCAGTGCGTTCACGGGGCATGAGACGACCCGAGGTAGGGGCCGGTGTTGCCCGCGACGTTCGACGACTTCGTGGCGGCCCAGGTCACTGCGTTGCTGCGCTGCGCCACGGTGCTGGCGTGTGATCCGCCAAGCAGGAGCTGCTGGCCGTCGCCGACGGCGTGAAGATCGATCCCGCTCCGGACTGCTCCTGAATCGGGGCGCGATAGCTGTCTGGGAAGCCAGACGGTGTCACTGGCTGCGGGGTCGTGCGAACGGCTCCGGAGCGCTGTGATGTGGGCATGCAGCAACCGGTGGAACTGGGTCCCAAACCGCTGACCCGCGAGGACGTGCACGCCGTGGCCCGCGGCGGTGCGAAGGTGGAGCTGACCGAGTCCGCCCGCGAGGCGGTCGCCGCCGCCAGGGCGCACATCGAGCACCTCGCGACGGCGCAGCGCCCGACCTACGGCGTGTCCACCGGCTTCGGCGCGCTCGCAGTCCGGCACATCCCGCTGGACCGCCGCGCCGCGCTCCAGCGGTCACTGATCCGCTCCCACGCCGCGGGCGCAGGGCCCGAGGTGGAGCGAGAGGTCGTGCGCGCGCTCGTGCTGCTTCGCCTGCGCACGCTCGCGACCGGGCACACCGGCGTGCGGCCGTCCACGGTGGACGCGATGGCCGCGGTGCTCAACGCGGGGATCACGCCGGTCGTCCACGAGTACGGCTCTCTGGGCTGCTCGGGTGACTTGGCGCCGCTGTCGGCGTCGGCGCTCGCGCTGATGGGCGAGGGCATGGTCCGCGACGCCGACGGAGAACTGCTCCCGGCGGCCGACGCGCTGGCGAGGGCGGGCATCGAGCCCGTTCAACTCGCCGAGAAAGAGGGTCTGGCACTGATCAACGGCACCGACGGCATGCTCGGCATGCTGGTGCTCGCGATCAAGGACATGCGTGACCTGCTCGACGTCGCCGACCTGACCGCCGCGATGAGCGTCGAAGCGCTGCTCGGCACCGACCGGGTGTTCGCCGCGGACCTCCAGGCGCTGCGCCCGCACCCCGGCCAGTCGGTCTCGGCCGCGCGGATGACCGCCTTGTTGGAGGGCTCCGAGATCATGGCGAGCCACCGCGGCCCTGACTGCACCCGCGTGCAGGACGCGTACTCGCTGCGTTGCTCCCCGCAGGTCCACGGCGCGGCGCGCGACACCGTCGGCTACGCCGAGACCGTCGCGGACCGCGAACTGGCCTCTGCCGTCGACAACCCGGTGGTGCTGCCGGACGGCCGCGTCGAGTCCAACGGCAACTTCCACGGCGCACCGCTCGCATACGTGCTGGACTTCCTCGCCATCCCGGTCGCCGACGTGGCGAGCATGGCCGAGCGCCGCACCGACCGGATGCTCGACGTCGCCCGCTCGCACGGCCTGCCGCCGTTCCTCGCCGACGACCCCGGCGTCGACTCCGGGCACATGATCGCCCACTACACGCAGGCCGCGATCGTGTCGGAGCTGAAGAGGCTCGCCGTCCCGGCGTCGGTCGACTCCATCCCGTCCTCGGCGATGCAGGAGGACCACGTGTCCATGGGCTGGTCCGCCGCGCGCAAGCTCCGCAAGGCCGTCGACGGCCTCACCACCGTGCTCGCCGTCGAACTTCTCACCGCCGCGCGGGCGCTCGATCTGCGCGCGCCGCTCAAGCCCGCTCCGGCCACCGGCGCCGTCGTCGCGCTGCTGCGCGAGCACGTCGCGGGCCCCGGCCCGGACCGCCACCTGGCACCCGAGATCGCCGCCGCCGAAGCCCTGATCCGCAGTGGACGAATCCAGGAGATCACACGATGACGACCGTTCGCGCCGCACGCGGCACCGAGCTCACCGCCCGCAGCTGGTCCACCGAGGCGCCGCTGCGCATGCTGCACAACAATCTCGACCCCGAGGTGGCCGAGCGGCCCGAGGACCTCGTCGTCTACGGCGGCACCGGCAAGGCCGCACGCGACTGGCCGAGCTTTCACGCCATCAGCCGCGAGCTGACGAACCTCGCCGACGACGAGACGCTGCTCGTGCAGTCCGGTCGCCCGGTCGGCGTGCTGCGCACCCACGAGTGGGCCCCGCGGGTGCTGATCGCGAACTCCAACCTGGTGCCGGACTGGGCCGACTGGCCGGAGTTCCGCAGGCTCGAGGCGGCGGGCCTGACGATGTACGGCCAGATGACGGCCGGGTCGTGGATCTACATCGGCACGCAGGGCATCCTGCAGGGCACCTACGAGACCTTCGCGGCCGTGGCGAACAAGCGCTTCGGCGGATCGCTGAAGGGCACGTTGACGGTCACCGCGGGCCTCGGCGGCATGGGCGGGGCGCAACCGCTTGCGGTGACGATGAACGAGGGCGTCGCACTGGTCGTCGAGGTCGATCCGCGCCGCGCGCGGCGGCGCGTCGAAACCCGCTACCTGGACGAGGTCGCCGACGACCTCGACGACGCGATCCGCCGCGTCGAAGCCGCGAGGGCCGAAGGGCGCGCGCTGTCCGTGGGCGTCGTGGGCAACGCCGCCGAGGTGCTGCCCGAACTGCTGAACCGCGGTGTCGCGGTGGACGTCGTCACCGACCAGACCTCCGCGCACGACCCGCTCGCGTACCTGCCGATCGGCGTGTCGCTCGAGGACTGGCACGACTACGCCGCCACCAAGCCCGAGGAGTTCACCGAACGCGCCCGCGAGTCGATGGTCCGCCACGTCGAGGCGATGGTCGGTTTCCTCGACCGCGGTGCCGAGGTGTTCGACTACGGCAACTCGATCCGCGGCGAGGCCAGGCTCGGCGGCTTCGACCGTGCCTTCGACTTCCCCGGCTTCGTCCCCGCCTACATCCGGCCGCTGTTCTGCGAGGGCAAGGGCCCGTTCCGCTGGGCCGCGCTGTCCGGCGACCCGGCGGACATCGCTGCCACCGACCGCGCGATCCTGGACCTGTTCCCGGAGAACTCCCAGCTCGCCCGGTGGATCAAGATGGCAGGCGAGAGGGTGGAGTTCCAGGGTCTCCCGGCACGCATCTGCTGGCTGGGCTACGGCGAGCGCCACCTCGCGGGTCTGAAGTTCAACGAGATGGTCGCGAGCGGCGAGCTGTCCGCGCCCGTCGTGATCGGCCGCGACCACCTCGACTGCGGCTCGGTCGCCTCCCCGTACCGCGAGACCGAGGCGATGGCCGACGGTTCGGACGCCATCGCGGACTGGCCGCTGCTCAACGCACTGGTCAACACCGCGTCCGGCGCGACGTGGGTGTCCGTCCACCACGGCGGAGGCGTGGGCATCGGCCGCTCGATCCACGCCGGTCAGGTCACCGTCGCCGACGGCACCGAGCTGGCGGCGAGGAAGATCGAGCGCGTGCTGACCAACGACCCCGGCATGGGCGTGCTGCGGCACGTGGACGCGGGCTACGACCGCGCGCGCGAGGTCGCCGACGAGCGCGGCGTGCGCATTCCCATGTCCGGTGGGCACTCGCATGGGTAGCACCGAGTTGCTCGCGGCCATCGCAGGCGTGGGTGCCGATCCGAAGCGTGGAGGCTGTTCGCGGCACGGTTTCGACGCGGCCGACCTGGAGTTGCGCGAGTGGTTCGTCGCCGAGGCCGAGGTGCGCGGCCTCGACGTCGAGACCGACCGCAACGGCAACCTCTGGGCGTGGTGGGGTGCGCCTGGCGCGGACGCCGTGGTGACCGGCAGCCACCTCGACTCGGTGCCCGGCGGCGGTGCGTTCGACGGCCCGTTGGGCGTCGTCTCCTCCCTGGCCGCCGTCGACGCCCTGCGCGCCGCCGGGTTCGCCCCGGCCAAGCCGCTCGCGATCGTGGTGTTCACCGAGGAGGAGGGCGGTCGCTTCGGTGTCCCGTGCCTGGGCTCGCGTCTGCTGGCGGGCACGATCGACGTCGACGAGGCTCGCGGCTTGCGCGATCCGGAGGGAACGACGCTCGCCGAAGCGGTGACCGCGGCGGGGCTGGACCCGTCGCGGCTCGGCCGTGACCGCGAAGCCCTGTCCAGGATCGGCACCTTCGTCGAGCTGCACGTCGAACAGGGACGCGGCTTGACCGTGCCGGTGGGCGTGGCCAGCTCCGTCCTCGCGCACGGGCGGTGGCGCTTCACCTTCACCGGTGAGGGCAACCACGCCGGCGCGACGCCGATCGACGATCGGCGCGATCCCATGCTGCCCGCCTCCCAGCTCGTGCTGGCCGCCCGTCGGGCCGCGTCCTCCGTGGACGGATCGCGAGCCACCGTGGGGCGGATCGTGCCGACACCCGGTGGCACCAACGTGATCGCTTCGTCGGTGGACGTCTGGCTCGACGCCCGCGCGGGTGACGACGCCCGCACCCGCGAGGTCGTAGCGCAGGTCACCGACGCCGCGCGGCGCGCCGCCGCCGAGGAGGGGTGCGAGGTGCGGGTCGCGGAGGAGTCCTACGGGGACACCGTCCACTTCGACCCCGCCCTGCGCGACGAGATCGCCGGAGTGCTCGGCGGTGTGCCCGCTCTACCGACCGGGGCAGGGCACGACGCGGGTGTCCTGGCCGCCAGGGTTCGGACCGCGATGCTGTTCGTGCGCAACCCGACCGGCGTGAGCCACGCCCCCGCCGAGCACGCGGAACCCGAGGACTGCGAGGCCGGCGTCACCGCGCTCGCCACGACCCTGGAGCACCTCGCGACGTGACGGATCACTGGTGTGAACGAGCGTGGTTGCCCGGCGGTGTGGTGGCGGGAGTCCTGGTGCGCACCGAGGATGGCGTGATCTCAGAAGTGTCCGCAGTGGACCGAGCCCCCGCCGGTGCTCGCCGGATGCCCGGCGTGGTGCTGCCCGGCTTCGCGAACGCGCACTCCCACGCCTTCCACCGCGCACTGCGCGGGCGCACGAACGGCGACGGTGGCACGTTCTGGACCTGGCGCGAGGGCATGTACGCCCTGGCGGACAAGCTCACGCCGGAGAGCTACCTCGAGCTGGCCACCGCCGTCTACGCGGAGATGGCGCTCGCTGGCGTGTCGTGCGTCGGGGAGTTCCACTACCTGCACGGCCACTACGACGAGCCCAACGTCATGGGGGAGGTGCTCCGTCAGGCGGCCGGCGACGCGGGAATCCGGCTCACGCTGCTGGACACCTGCTACCTGACAGGTGGAATCGACACCCCGTTGCAAGGCGTGCAGGAGCGGTTCTCCGACGGGGACGCGACGGCGTGGGCGGAACGGGTGGGTGTGCTGCGCGACGACGCGAACACCAGGATCGGCGCGGCGATCCACTCCGTGCGCGCGGTGCCCCGTGCCGCCATCGCCGAAGTCGCCGCGGCGTTCCCGCACCGGCCTTTGCACGTGCACCTGTCCGAGCAGCCGGCCGAGAACGAGGCCTGCCTCGCGGCGTACGGCCGCACGCCCGCGCAGTTGCTCCACGAGGCCGGGGCGCTGGGTCCGCGCACCACCGCGGTGCACGCCACGCATCTGTCCGCGAAGGACGTCGAGTTGCTCGGCGGTTCCGGAGCGACGGCGTGCTTCTGTCCGACGACCGAGGCCGACCTGGCGGACGGGATCGGACCGGCGCGAGAGCTCGTGGACGCGGGGACCCGGCTCTCCCTCGGCAGTGATCAGCACGTCGTCGTCGATCCGTTCCTGGAAGCCAGGGCCCTGGAGCACGGCGAGCGCTTGCGCAGCGGTCAGCGTGGACGCTTCACACCGGAGGAGTTGATGGCGGCGCTCACCGACCACGCCGGTCTGGGCTGGCCCATGGCCGGACGCATCGAGGTCGGCGCACCGGCCGACCTCGTCGCCGTGCGGCTGGACACCCCTCGCACAGCGGGATCGTCGCCCGAGCAGGTGCTGCTCACCGCCAGTGCGTCCGATGTGGACACCGTCGTGGTGGGTGGCAGGGTGGTGGCGAGCGGCGGCCGGCACGAGACTCTCGGTGACGTGGGCGCGCTGCTCGCCGGCGTGATCGAGGAGCTGTGGACGTGAGCGTTCTGATCACCGGGATCGGGGAGCTGACCACCAACGACGACGAGCTGGGCACTCTCGCCGACGCGGCGGTGGTGCTGGACGGCGGCCGCGTCGCGTGGGTCGGCCCCGCCCCGGCCGCCCCCGACACCGACGAGTGCCTGGACGTCGAGGGCCGCGCGGCGTTGCCGGGCTGGGTCGACAGCCACACCCACCTGGTGTTCGCGGGTGACCGGACGGCGGAGTTCGCCGCGAGGATGGCGGGCAAGCCCTACAGCGCGGGTGGCATCGCGGTCACCGTCGCCGCGACCCGCGCGGCCGCGGACGACGACCTCGCGAGTGTCCTCCAGCGGCATGTCGCCGAGGCCGTCGGCCAGGGGACGACGTACCTGGAGACGAAGACCGGATACGGGTTGACGGTCGCCGACGAGGTGCGCTCGGCGAAGCTCGCCGGTGCGCACGTCGACGAGGTGACCTTCCTCGGTGCGCACCTGGTGCCTTCCGGGACGGACGCGGACTCCTACGTGGACCTGGTGTGCGGCGAGATGCTCGACGCCGTCGCGCCGCACGTGCGCTGGGCGGACGTGTTCTGCGAGACGGGGGCGTTCGACGCCGACCAGTCCCGCGCGGTGCTCACCGCCGCCGCGGCCAAGGGGCTCGGGCTCCGGGTGCACGGCAATCAGCTCGGCGAGGGCCCTGGCGTCCGCCTCGCCGTCGAACTCGGCGCTGCGAGCGTGGACCACTGCACCCACCTGTCCACCGCCGACGTCGACGCGCTGGCGGGAGCGGACACGGTCGCCACGCTGCTGCCCGCTTGCGACCTGTCCACCCGCCAACCCCTGCCGGACGCGCGCGGCCTGCTCGACGCCGGAGCGACCGTCGCGCTGGCGAGCAACTGCAACCCCGGCTCCTCGTACACGTCGTCGATGGCGTTCTGCGTCGCGACGGCCGTGCTGCAGATGCGGATGAGTGTCGAGGAGGCCGTGCGCGCCGCCACGTGGGGCGGCGCGCGGGCGCTGCGGCGGGAGGACGAGGT
>DASYMV010000136.1:0-9768 GCA_036008865.1 Pseudonocardiaceae bacterium
AGCGAGTTGCTGGCCGTGCACTCGGCGGTGCACGACGCCTTGGCGGGCAAGGTCAAGAACCCCTCCGCGTACTACCTGCCCGGCACGTGGGTGCCGCACTGCACGCTCGCGCAGGGCATCACCGACGAGCAGGTCGTCGCCGGGATCGCCGCACTGCACCCCGTGGAGCCGATCAGGGCGAAGGTCCGTCAGGTCGCCGTCGCGGACTCGCGAACCGCGGAGATCGAGCCGCTCACCTGCTGAGCACGTCGGACAGGAACGCCTCGACGGCACCGCGGTACACATCGGGCGCGTCGTCGTGCACCGAGTGCCCCGACTCCTCGACGCGCACGTACCGGCCACCCGTCCGGCGCGCCACCTCGGCCATCTGACCTTCCCGCATCCCACCGCGACCGGCCTCGATCACCAGCATCGGCGCCCGCACCCGGTCGACGTGGTCCCAGTAGTCGCGCCTGCCCCACTCACCGGCGATCTCGTACAGGTCCTCCAGCCTCGCGATGAGGTGGTAACCGTCCTCGCGCTCCTCGAAGTACTCCTCCACACGCTCGGTGCCGAAGAACGCGCGCACGTGGGCCAGCGACTGGAAGGGCGCCGGCCAGGCGTCGAAGTACCACTTCCAGTCCTCGACCGACTTGCCGCGGTTGTCCGGCACGACGTCCTCGACGACGAGGGCGCACACGAGGTCCGGGCGCTTCGCCGCGAGTCCCCACGCGTGCAGACCCCCCATGGAATGACCGATCACCACGGCCGGGCCGAGCCCCAGTCGCTCGATCACCTCGGCCGCGTCGTCGACGAAGTCCTCGGTCCGCCAAGGACCGCTGGGACACGGATTGCGTCCGTGGCCGCGGGCGTCGACGGCGACCACACGGCCGTACCGGACGAGCCACTGGGCGGGCGTCCACCACGTGGTCGCCCGGCTCATCAGGCCGTGCAGCAGGACGATCCCCTGGCCCGATCCGCCGAACTCGATCTCGGTCATGGGAGCAGGTCTACCCCGGGCATGATGGAAGCATGGCAATCAGCCCCAAGGCACGCCCGTATCTGCTGATCATCGCACTGGTGCTGGTGGTCGCCGGAGTGCTGGTCGCGAGGATTCCCGGCGAACGCCCCACCACCGCGCCGTCGCCGACGACCGCTCCCGCAGACGGATCCGACGGAGCGGGCGACCGCTACTACCCGCAGGACGGCAACGGCGGCTACGACGTCACCGATTACGACGTGTCGATCAGCTACGACCCGGTAACCCGCAGGCTGGACGGCCAGGCGAAGATCACCGCCAACGCGACGGCCGCCTTGAGCAGGTTCAACCTCGACCTGCAGGGCCTGCAGGTCGGCAACGCGAAGGTCGACGACCTGCCGGCTCGGTTCAGCCAGGAAGGCGAGCACGAGCTCGTGATCACGCCCAGCGGGGCCTTGCCCGCCGGCAAGCCGTTCACCACCACGATCTCCTACAGCGGGGAACCACAGCCGATCGAAGACCGGGCGCTGGGCCGGGGTGGCTGGCAGATCTCGGCCTCGGGTGGGGCGTTCGCCGCCGGTGAGCCGCACTCGGCCACGTCCTGGTACCCGTCCAACGACACCCCGCGCGACAAGGCCCGGTTCACTCTCACCGCCAAGGTGCCCGACGGCTGGTCGGTGATGTCGAACGGTGTGGACGCGGGTTCGTCGAGCGCGGACGGCTGGACCACGTACAAGTGGTCGGAGCAGAAGCCGATCGCCACGTACCTCACCACGATCGGCATCGACAAGTGGGCGATCGACCGCTCGAAGCTGCCCGACGGCACGCCCGTCGTCGACGCCTACGCCCCCGGCGTACAGGACAAGCGCTCGGTCGAGCAGCGGCTGCCGGAGATCCTGGCGTTCCTGTCGGAGAAGTTCGGACCGTATCCGCAGCATGCGGCGGGCGGGATCTTTCTCGCCGACAACATCGGGTTCTCGCTGGAGACGCAGACCCGTCCTGTCTACGCCGGGTGGACCCGGCTGGACACCGTGGTGCACGAGAACGCGCACCAGTGGTTCGGTGACTCGGTGTCTGTGGCCAACTGGGCCGACATCTGCCTGAACGAATGCTTCGCGAGCTACTCGCAATGGCTGTGGGCCGAAGGCAAGGAGGGGCGCAACCTCGACGATCTGTACCGCCAGCAGGTGGACCAGAGTCGCGACCGCAGCGGCTACTGGGCGCGCAAGCTCTACGACATGGGACGCGGCAACGAGTTCCGAGGTGTGTACGACAAGGGCATCCTCGCCGTGCACGCGCTGCGCAGGCAGATCGGGGACGACGCGTTCTTCAAGGCGCTCAAGGGGTGGACGGCCGACCACCGGGACGGCAACGCGTCGTGGCCGGAGTTCGAGTCCTACGTGCAGAAGGTCTCCGGCCAGAAGCTCGACGGCTTCTTCGCGGCGTGGTTCCGCGGTGACACGATGCCGCCCGACGAGTACCTCTACCCCGCAACGCTGCACCGGTAGCCTGGTGACATGGCAGTTGTGAAGATCAATGCGATCGAGGTTCCCGAGGGCGCAGGCCCCGAGCTGGAGAAGCGCTTCGCCGCTCGGCTGGGCGCCGTGGACTCCTCTCCCGGCTTCCTGGGCTTCGAGCTGCTGCGCCCGATCGCCGGTGACAACCGCTACTTCGTCTACACCCGGTGGGAGACCGAGGAAGACTTCCAGAACTGGCGTGACGGCGGTGCACGCGAGGCGCACGCGGGCGAGCGCGCGAAGCCGGTGGCCTCGGGCGCGAGCCTGCTGGAGTTCGAGGTCGTGATGAGTTCGCAGCCCAAGCCAGCCGAGTAGTGGACTTCGATCGGGCCGCGGAACTCGTTTCACGGGCCGATGCGCTGCTGATCTGCGCGGGTGCGGGCATGGGCGTGGACTCGGGCCTGCCGGACTTCCGCGGTGATCGCGGGTTCTGGCAGGCGTACCCGCCGTACCAGCGGCTCGGGCTGCGCTTCGTGGAGCTGGCAGATCCGCTGCATTTCGTGGAGGACCCCGCGCTCGCGTGGGGTTTCTACGGGCACCGGCTCGCCCTCTACCGCCGCACGGTCCCGCACCAGGGGTTCGACATCCTCCGGCGCTGGGGGTCCGCGCTGCCGCAGGGATTCCGGACGTTCACGTCCAACGTGGACGGACAGTTCCAGCGCGCGGGCTTCGAGCACGTGGCCGAGGTGCACGGGTCGATCCACCACCTGCAGTGCGCCGGCCGGTGCACCGATGAGCTGTGGCCCGCCGACGATGCAGCCCTCCGCGTCGACCCGGAGACGATGCGCGCCGTCGGAGAACTGCCGAGCTGCCCGAACTGCGGTGGACTGGCGCGGCCGAACATCCTGATGTTCGGCGACTACGAGTGGATCGGCACGCGCAGTCGGCAAGCGCTCGACGAGCTCACGTCGTGGCGGCGGAGTCTGCACGCCGCGAACCTGGTCGTCGTCGAGATCGGCGCGGGCAACGCGGTGCCGACCGTGCGGCGGCAGGCGGAGCTGGCCACCGCGGCGAACGGCGCACTGATCCGGATCAACCCGCGCGAGGCGGAGATCCGCCACGACCGCGGCGTCTCGCTCCCGACGGGTGCGCTCGCCGCGCTGTCCGAGATCGACGCGCGGTTGGTCAGTTCCTGATCCACGGGCGGCGTCGCCACGGACGTCGGTGGGACATCGCCGCACCCGCGATGCCCGGAGTCCGTCAGCCGGCACACCGCCGGGGCGTCAGTACGACTACTCGGGTACGACGAACTGGGCGAGCACCGCTCGGTGATCGCTGCCGGGAATGTCGATCACTTCGTAGCTGTCGAGCGGACAGCGGCGGTCCACGAGCAGGTGGTCGATCGTCACGGGCGGCGGCCAGAAGGTGCCGGACGGCCAGGTGGGCTTGAGTCCGGCACCGACACTCGCGGCTGCGTCGGCGTAACCGCTCACCAGCAGACGACGCACCGCGACGTGGTCGAGCGTGCCGTTGAAGTCACCCGCCAGCACACGGGGTGGCCGATCCAGTACGCGCTCCGGCAGGCCGGCGAGTTCGCGCTGCCAGCGCTCCGGCCCTTCGGGAACCACTGGCGGGCGCGCGTGCACGACCTGGACCTCGATGCCCTGCTGCCCTGGCAGGTCGACGAACGCCGCGGGCTGGCGGAACCCGGCGGGTGGCGACAGCGTGCGTTCCTGCAAGGGGTGGCGGGACGCGATCCCCGACCCTGATGCACCCGGTTCCGCCTGGAACAGCCGGTACGGCAGTTCACGCGCCAAGCCCGCTCGATCCAGCGCGGTGACCGCTTCCGGCGTCAGCTCCTGCAGGCTCAGCACGTCCACGCGGCGGTCCCGCACGGCGGCCACGACAGCCCCGGCGTCCGCCTGTCCGGCGTAGAGGTTCGCCGACATGACGCGGATCGAGGCGCCGACGCCCACCGGGCGGGAGTCCGGGAACGCTCGGGGTGCTAATGCCGCGACCAGCACGACCGCGAGCACCGTCACGACCGTTCCCACCGCCCACCGGTGCAGCAGCAGGGCCAGCGAACCGAGCACCAGCCCGGCCGCGGTGACGTACGGGGTCAACGCGACAGCCGCCACGACGTGGCGATTGCCGTCGATCTCCAGCAACCGCGCCACGGCCACGGCCGTGAAGGCCAGGGCGAGCATCACGAGCAGCAACGTGGTCAGACCTCCGCCAGGTCGCCGACGTGAGGGCGCTTCCTCCGGAGCAACGGCTGCCACCACGCCCCCATTGTGTCCGAAATCGGAGCTTGGCAACTTGTGGAATCGTTGAACAATCCTTTAGTGTCGCTAACGAACCCATTTCCCTCCACAAGGAGGTCAGGATGCTCGTGCTGCTCGGCGTCCTCATCGTGGTCGTCGGATTCGCGCTGCGCCTGAACGCACTGCTCGTGGTCACCACGGCGGGCATCGTCACAGCGCTGCTCGGCGGCCTGTCCCCGATGGCCATTCTCAACGCCTTCGGCAACGGCTTCGCCGGCAGCCGATCCGTCTCGTTGGTCATCCTCACCCTGCCGGTGATCGGCCTGGTGGAGCGGTTCGGCCTGCAGCAGCAGGCCCGGCGCCTCATCGGGAAGCTGCGCGGCCTGACCGCCGGCCGGCTGCTCGCGGCGTACCTGCTGATCCGGCAGATCACGGCGGCGCTGGGGCTCAAGGACATCGGCGGACCGGCGCAGGCAGTGCGGCCGCTGATCGCACCGATGGCGCTGGGCGCAGCGGAACGCACACACGGCGCGCTGACCGATCCGGCCATCGAGCGGGTCAAGGCCCACGCGGCCGGCGCGGACACCGTCGGGCTCTTCTTCGGCGAGGACGTCTTCATCGCGATCGGTTCGATTCTGCTGATCACCGGCTTCGTGGACACCACTTACGGGCTGAAGCTCGACGCGCTGGAGATCGCCCTGTGGGCCATCCCCACCGGCGTGTGCGCCCTGCTCATCCACGGCGGGCGCCTGCTCCGGCTCGATCGCCAGCTCGCGCGCATGTCGAACCCGCCCCGTGCGGTGGCCGAGGAGGTCAGCGCATGATCAGCGCGGAATGGTTGTACTGGCTGTGCGGCGCGTTGTTCCTGATCGCCGCCGTCATGGTCGGACGTGACGCCGACAACCCGAAGCGGATCGGCAGCGCCGTCTTCTGGGCGCTGCTGGGGTTCGCGTTCTGCTACTCCACCTTCGTCGTGAGCAAGACCGCCCCGGCGTGGCTGCTCGGGATCGTAGTGATCGCGACGGCCTGTCTCGCCGGATTCGGCGCAGTCGGCAAGGGCACGCTGCGCACCACGGTGGAGAAGCAGCGTGAGGCCCTGGCGGAGCGGTTCGGTGCCCGAATCTTCATCCCCGTCCTGGTCATCCCGCTGGTCGCCGTGCTGTTCGCCACGGTGCTGGCCAAGCTGACCATCGGCGGCAAGCCGCTGCTCGCCCAGGGCACCGCCACTCTGGCGGGCCTTGGCGTGGGCAGCCTCGTCGCCGTGGTCACCGGCCTGGTCCTGCTGCGCAGCGCACCACTCGCGTTGACCGGTGGCCCGCTCACGCCGGCCGTGCCACTGCGTGAAGGAACGCGGCTGCTGCAGGACATCGGCTGGGCAGTGGTGCTACCCCAGATGCTGGCCATCCTGGGTCTTCTGTTCGACCAGGCAGGCGTCGGCAAGGCCGTGGGCGCGGTGACCAAGCAGGTGTTGCCGGACGGCTCACTGCTGGGCGCCGTGCTCCTGTACTGCGTCGGCATGGCCGCGTTCACGATCGTCATGGGCAACGCGTTCGCCGCGTTCCCCGTGATGACCGCGGCGATCGGCTGGCCCGTGCTGGTGCAGCAGTTCGGCGGCAACCCGGCGCTCGTCTTCGCGGTCGGCATGCTCAGCGGATTCTGCGGCACCTTGTGCACGCCGATGGCGGCGAACTTCAACATCGTGCCGGCTGTGCTGCTGGAGATGCGCGACCAGTACGGCCCGATCAAGGCGCAGCTCCCCACGGTCGCCCCGCTGCTCGTGTGCAACATCGCGATCATGTACTTCCTCGCGTTCTGACCCGGAGGCATCCATGACCACCGTCCTGTTGACCGGATTCGAGCCGTTCGACGGCGAGCGCACCAACCCGTCGTGGGAAGCCGTCGCCGAACTCGCCGCGCGCCCGGCGAACAGCGAGTACACCCTCGTCACCGCTGAGCTGCCCTGCGTCTTCGGCACCTCGATCGATGCGTTGCGCCGTGCCATCACCGAGCACCGACCGGATCTGGTCGTGTGCGTCGGCCAGGCGGGCGGGCGTGACGCCGTGATGCCGGAACGCGTCGCGGTGAACATCCGCGACGCCCGAATCCCGGACAACGCGGGCGACCAGCCCGTCGACGGGCCGGTCGTCTCCGGTGGCCCGGCGGCGTACTTCACCGGCCTGCCCGTCAAGGCCTGCGTGTCACGCATCCAGGAGGCGGGCATTCCGGCCTCCGTGTCGCACACCGCGGGGACGTTCGTCTGCAACAACGTGTTCTACGGTCTGATGCACCTGCTGGAGACCGAATTCCCGCAGGTGCGAGGCGGGTTCGTGCACGTGCCCTACTCGCCCGAGCAGGTCGCCGAGCGCGAGGGCGTCCCGAGCATGCCGATCACGGCGATCGCGGATGCGCTCGAACTGGTCGTGAGCACCAGCGTCCGCACCACGCACGACCTCGCCGTCAGCGCCGGCACCCTGCACTGACGGGCGCGAAAGGCACGTACACCCGTCCACAGGTACGCACGTGCCTTTCGCTCCGAATCAGAACGCCCCCTGGGACGTGGTCCCAGGGGGCGTTCTGATGTGCTGCTAGATCACTCCGAGTCGGCCTCGCCGGCGGCGTCGCCACCGCTGGAGGCAGCCATGTCGACCGGCGGTGCGTCCGGCACGCTCAGCGGCTTGTTCTCACCGCGGAACACGAACTTGGCCTTGTCCTGCGACGACTCCTCGCCGTCCCAGCCCTCGACGTCGGTGATGATGATCTGGCCCGGCTGAAGCTCGCCGAACAGGATCTTCTCCGACAGCTGGTCCTCGATCTCGCGCTGGATCGTGCGACGCAGCGGACGAGCACCGAGCACCGGGTCGAACCCGCGCAGGGCCAACAGCTTCTTGGCCTTGTCGGTGAGCTCGATGGCCATGTCCTTGTTCTTGAGCTGCGTCTCGACGCGGTTGATCATCAGGTCCACCATCTTGATGATCTCGTCCTGAGTCAGCTGGTGGAACACGATGATGTCGTCGATGCGGTTCAGGAACTCGGGCCTGAAGTGCTTCTTCAGCTCGTCGTTGACCTTGTTCTTCATCCGCTCGTAGTTGGACGCGGTGTCCTGACCACTGGTGAAGCCCAGGCCCACGGCCTTGGAGATGTCCGACGTACCCAGGTTCGACGTGAAGATGATGACGGTGTTCTTGAAGTCCACCGTCCGGCCCTGACCGTCGGTCAGGCGACCGTCCTCCAGAACCTGGAGCAGCGTGTTGTACACCTCCTGGTGCGCCTTCTCGATCTCGTCGAAGAGCACCACGGAGAACGGCTTGCGGCGCACCTTCTCGGTGAGCTGGCCGCCCTCTTCGTAACCGACGTAACCGGGAGGGGCACCGAAGAGCCGGGAAGCGGTGTAGCGGTCGTGGAACTCACCCATGTCGATCTGGATGAGAGCGTCGTCCTCGCCGAACAGGAAGTTCGCCAGCGCCTTGGACAGCTCGGTCTTACCGACACCGGACGGGCCGGCGAAGATGAACGAGCCGGACGGGCGCTTGGGGTCCTTCAGACCCGCGCGGGTACGACGGATCGCCTGGCTGACCGCCCTGACGGCGTCGACCTGGCCGATGATCCGCTTGTGCAGCTCGTCCTCCATGCGGAGCAGACGGGTGGTCTCCTCCTCGGTGAGCTTGAACACGGGGATACCGGTCCAGTTCGCCAGCACCTCGGCGATCTGCTCGTCGTCGACCTCGGCGACGACGTCGAGGTCGCCGTCCTTCCACTGCTTCTCCCGCTCGGCCTTCTGACCGAGCAGCTGCTTCTCGGCGTCACGCAGCTTGGCCGCACGCTCGAAGTCCTGCGCGTCGATCGCGGACTCCTTGTCCCTGCGGACGTCGGCGATCTTCTCGTCGAACTCGCGCAGGTCCGGCGGCGCGGTCATCCGGCGGATCCGCATCCGGGCACCGGCCTCGTCGATCAGGTCGATCGCCTTGTCCGGCAGGAAGCGGTCGTTGATGTACCGGTCGGCCAGCGTCGCGGCGGCGACCAGTGCGCCGTCGGTGATCGAGACGCGGTGGTGCGCCTCATACCGGTCGCGCAGACCCTTGAGGATCTCGATCGTGTGCTCCAGCGACGGCTCGCCGACCTGGATCGGCTGGAACCGGCGCTCGAGAGCGGGGTCCTTCTCGACGTACTTGCGGTACTCGTCGAGAGTCGTCGCACCGATGGTCTGGAGCTCACCACGGGCCAGCATCGGCTTGAGGATGCTCGCCGCGTCGATGGCACCCTCAGCGGCGCCCGCACCGACCAGAGTGTGGATCTCATCGATGAACAGGATGATGTCGCCGCGCGTGCGGATCTCCTTGAGCACCTTCTTCAGGCGCTCTTCGAAGTCACCGCGGTAGCGCGAGCCGGCGACCAGAGAGCCGAGGTCGAGCGTGTAGAGCTGCTTGTCCTTCAGCGTCTCGGGCACCTCGCCCTTGACGACCATCTGCGCGAGGCCCTCGACGACGGCGGTCTTGCCGACGCCGGGCTCGCCGATGAGCACCGGGTTGTTCTTGGTGCGGCGGGACAGCACCTGCATGACCCGCTCGATCTCCTTGCTGCGACCGATGACCGGGTCGAGCTTGCCCTCGCGCGCACTGGCGGTGAGGTTGCGCCCGAACTGGTCGAGCACCAGGGACGACGACGGCGTGCCCTCGCCGCGCCCACCGGCCTCGGTGGGCTCCTTGCCACCCGAGTAGCCGGAAAGCAGCTGGAGCACCTGCTGGCGAACCCTGTTCAGGTCCGCACCCAGCTTGACCAGGACCTGGGCTGCGACGCCCTCGCCCTCGCGGATCAAGCCGAGGAGGATGTGCTCCGTACCGATGTAGTTGTGGCCGAGCTGCAGCGCTTCGCGCAACGACAGCTCGAGGACTTTCTTCGCACGCGGGGTGAAGGGAATGTGCCCGCTCGGGGCCTGCTGGCCCTGGCCGATGATCTCTTCGACCTGCGGGCGGACGCCCTCCAGCGCGATCCCCAACGACTCCAGCGCCTTGGCGGCGACACCTTCACCCTCGTGGATCAACCCCAAGAGGATGTGCTCGGTGCCGATGTAGTTGTGGTTGAGCATCCGGGC
>DASYMV010000137.1:0-4347 GCA_036008865.1 Pseudonocardiaceae bacterium
CGGCGACAGTGTGACCAGCACGAGACTCAAACCGAGCGGGGCACCGACGGCAGCCACCCACACGGACGCCACGAGCATCCCGACCGTGCCGGCGAAAAGTCCGATATGGAAAGAATCGCCTTCGTGGATCAGATACGTGTACAGCGAGAACAACACGGCCGAGAACAGCAGCACCGGGATCGCGACACTGAGCACCGCCCCTGTCGTGTCGATCGACGCAGTGCCTTCGACCACGAACGCGACGACGTGAAGACCCGCGCCTGTCGCCGCGATCGCACCATAGAGCAGGATGTGGCTGTATCCCCAGACCACGGATCGACGCCCGTACCGTTCGAGCAGTTCCCCCGACGGCATGATGAAGTAGCTCCACCACAAGCCGAACGTCAGCCCGACACCGGCGACCACGACGAGAACCGCGTCCGAGCTCCATCCCGTTTCCGCGACGAGCGCGGAGACCGACGTCACCGTGCCGAAGAGCACCTCGCCGAGCGCGATGATCGTCAGCAGTCCGTAGCGCTCAGCGATGTGGCGGGCATTCCAGGGCGTCCCGCCGAGCTTGACCTCCGCGACGACGGGGCCTCCGAGCTCGATGACGAACAGCACCGGTGCGAGCACGAGCACCGTCGCGAATGTCAGGTCGGCGAAGGCGAGAAGCACCCAGCCGATCTGCGCCAGCGTCACGAAACCCGCATAGCTGATCGCCACCCGCCGACGAGACGGGTCCTGAACGGCCGCGCGCAGCCACTGCGCGACCATCGCGACACGCATCACGACGTAGCCGGCGACCATCACCCCGTTGTCGAAGGATGCACCGTGGTCGACCGAGGCGAACAGTGCCGGCAGTCCCAAAGCCAGAATCACGACACCGACCATCTGCACCATCGTCGTCACCCGGTAGAACCAGTCGTCGGTGTCGTAGGCCGAGGCGAACCACGAGAAGTTGATCCAGGCCCAGCAGATCGCGAACATCGCGAAGGCGAACGCCCCCAGCCCGGGCAACCAGTGGCCCTCGGCGACGAAGTGGGAGAACTGGTCGCCCGCCTGACTGAACGCGACCACGAAGGCCAGATCGAACAGCAGCTCCAGCGGTGTGGCGGCGCGGTGGGATTCGTCGGGATCCCGCCCCGTCATCCGGTGCAGGCGGTGACTCCGTTCGGTGCTCATGAGCTCGGACACGGTTCTCCTCGGGGAGTCGAACGATCGGCTGCCCCAATTGTGACGCACTGCGGATCAGGCCGCCCAGTCCCCGAGGTCGAGCGCGCGCAGACGTTCAGGATCGGCGAGCACGTCGACGGCGACGATCCGCCCGCTCTGCACGACGAACGCCATGATCGAGACGGGCTGCCTCTTCGGGGCAACCACCACGCCGGCCACCCCGTTGATGAGCGCCGGATGCACGAACGGCGACAGCCGACCCCAGGTGACCGCCTGCCTCGCGAGCGCGGTCGCGCCGCGGATGATCTCGGTCGCGAGCGGACGCCCTGGCCCTCCGTCTGACCGCAGCACCACATCCGGATCCAGCACGGCGAGGAGCGCCTCGAAGTCGCCATCGCGTGCCGCGGCGAAGAAGGCATCGACGACCCGCCGCTGTCGTGTCAGGTCGGCGTCGGGGGTGGGCGCCGACCGCACGCGCTTGCGGGCGCGGCTGGCGAGCTGCCTCGCGGCGGCCGACGTGCCGCCCAGAATCTCCGTGATCTCATCGAACGAGACCCCGAACGTGTCGTGCAGCACGAACGCGAGGCGCTCAGCGGGAGTCAGCGTGTCGAGCACCACCAGCATCGCTAGCCCGACCGAGTCGGCCACCAGCGCTTCGTTCTCGGGCTCCCCGCCCGTCACCCGGCTCACTATGGGGTCCGGCGTGTGCACGGACACCGGATGCACGGGGAGCGGATGCTCGGGGAGCGGCTGCTCGCGCCGGCTCGCCCGAGACCGCAGCATGTTGAGACACACGCGAGAGACCACGGTCGTGAGCCAGCCACCCAGGTTGTCGACGCGGTCCGCGTCCGCCCGGCTCACCCGGAGCCACGCCTCCTGCACGGCGTCGTCGGCGTCGCTGAATGAGCCGAGCATCCGGTAGCCGACCGCGCGCAGGTGCGCTCTGTGCTCCTCGAAGCGCGCTGCGAGAACGTCCATTTCGCTCATCTGTCACATTCTGCCGCCGGCGCGTGTCAGAACAGTGAACCCGGCGATCGAGTCGGGCACGGATCCTGGAGGAGAGAAACATGACTGCACCCGTTCTGGTCACCGGCGGCACCGGCACCCTGGGCCGACTGGTCGTCCCGCGCCTGCGGGCGGCCGGGCGCGACGTACGCGTTCTCAGCCGCGTCCCGCACCAGCCGGAAGACGGAATCGAGTACGTGATCGGCGACGTCTCCACCGGCGATGGCCTCGAATTGGCAGTGAACGGCGTCGACACGATCGTGCACCTCGCCGGCAGCGCCAAAGGCGACGACGAGAAGACCCGCCACCTCGTTCGGGCGGCACTCGCGACGGGTCGTGCGCACCTCGTCTACATCTCGGTCGTCGGCGCTGACCGCATCCCCGTCGTCAGCGGGCTCGATCGCGCGGCGTTCGGCTATTACGCGGCCAAACTGGCATCGGAGCAGATCATCCGCGAATCGGGACTGCCGTACACGATCCTCAGGGCCACCCAATTCCAGGAATCGATGCTGGCGGTGGCGAAAGCCATGGCCAAGATGCCGGTGGTGCCGGCGCCGGTCGGGAACTTTCAGCCGATCGCTGCCGCAGAGGTCGCCGACCGGCTGGTGGAGCTGGCACTCGGGTCGCCGGCGGGACTCGTGCCCGAGATCGGCGGACCCCGCACCTACTCCATGGACGACCTCATGCGGGACTACCTGAAAGCGATCGGCAAGCGGCGGCCGATCCTGTCGGTGAAGGTCCCGGGCGGCGCGAGCCGCGCGCTACGGGAAGGCGGCAACCTCACGCCGGCGCACGCTGTGGGGCGGCGGACGTGGGAGGAGTTGCTTGCTGAGGATGGTGGTGGCGTGGGTGGGTGAGGGTGCTGGGGGTGGTGAGCTGGCTGGCGGTGTTCGTTGACGTTCCTCCACAGGTTGGATTGGCAGCGAGTTATCCACAGAAAGTGCTGGTCAGGTGGGTAATGTCGGTGGGGTGTGATGGACTTGATCCATGACCACCACCACCCCTGCAGCTCTGTTGCGGGATGCGCTTGACGCGTTCACGTCGCCAGCGTCGCTTGGACGCGATCAGCTCCTCGACGCACTGACTGCGCTCGGGGATGTGCAGGCGGTACTGGATGCGGTGAAGCTGCGGGTGGCCGCTGAGCTGGTGGCCCGATCCGTGTTGATCGGGTCGGAGAACCCGGTGCACCAGGCCGGTCACGCGTCCCCGGCGGTGTTGGTGGCGGAGCGGTGGCAGATCCCGGTGCCGGCAGCGCGACAGTACTGTCTGGTCGGTGACGCGACCGCCCCACGGGTCAATTTGACGGGTGAAGTGTTGCCACCCCGGTTCCCGGCCCTGGCGGAGGCGGTGTCCGCACCGGTGGGGTGGGTGAGTGTGGAGCAGGCGGCGGTGATCGTCCGTGAACTGGGCAAAGCCGCCCCCGGCTGCACCGCTGCGGACCTGGAAGTGGGTGAACGGGTGCTGGTGCAGCATGCGCCCACCCTGACCGTGACCGAACTGCGCAGCCTGGCCGGGCAGGTCCGGGACCGGCTCGACCAGGACGGGATCGTGCCGCGGGAGCTTCGGCAGCAGCAGCGGCGGTCGTTGACGATCAGCACCACTTCCGATGGGATGACCCACCTGGACTGGTATCTGAACCCGGAATCCGCTGGCTACGTGCTCACGGCCATCGACGCGATGGTCGGCAGCGAGCTACGTCAGGTGCGGTTCCGTGACCCCGCCGAACCTGCTACCACCGGCCACGAGACCGACGACGCTGACCTTCCGGAGACCCGGACGATGGCGCAGATCCGCTCCGATGCGGCCACCGACGTGTTCCGGCACCTCGCCACCTGCACCGGCGACACCGGCGCTGGCGGCAAGCCGCCGGTGACCGTGCTCGTCCGGATCGACCTTCACACCCTGCAGACCGGGGTCGGGGTCGGCCAGATCGACGGTATCCCCACCCCGGTCAGCGCCGGAACGGTACGGCGGATGGCCGCCGACGCCCACCTCATCCCCATGGTGCTCGGCACCGACAGTGAAGTCCTCGACCTCGGCCGGAAACACCGCCTGTTCAACCGGGCACAAAAACTCGCCCTCGCCGAACGCGACGGCGGCTGCGCCTGGACCGGCTGCCCCCACCCACCCTCCTACACCGAAGCCCACCACATCCGCTGGTGGGACTCCGACCACGGCGCGACCGAT
>DASYMV010000138.1:0-9212 GCA_036008865.1 Pseudonocardiaceae bacterium
GTCCAGCGTCTCGTGCTCCTGCGCGAAGTACCCGATCTTCAGACCGTGACCGGGCACGACAGAGCCGCTGTCCGAGCGCTCCATGCCGCCGAGCAGACGCAGCAACGTCGTCTTGCCCGCACCGTTCAGCCCCAGCACGACCACGCGTGAGCCGCGGTCGATCGCGAGGTCGACCCCGGTGAAGATCTCCAGCGAGCCGTAGGACTTGCTGAGCCCCTCGGCCGTCAACGGGGTCTTGCCGCACGCCGCGGGCTCGGGGAAACGGATCTTCGCGACCTTGTCGGCCTGACGCGTCTCGTCCAGCCCGGCGAGCAACTTCTCCGCGCGGCGCGCCATGTTCTGCGCGGCGACCGCCTTGGTGGCCTTCGCGCGCATCTTGTCGGCCTGCGCCATGAGGACGCCTGCCTTCTTCTCCGCGTTGACCCGCTCCCGGCGACGGCGCTTCTCGTCCGCGGCACGCGCTTCGAGGTAGCGCTTCCAGCTCATGTTGTAGATGTCGACCTCGCCACGGGTGGCGTCGAGGAACCACACCTTGTTCACCACGTCGTCGAGCAGATCGACGTCGTGGCTGATCACCACGAGCCCGCCGTCGTGGGACTTGAGGAAGCCGCGCAGCCACGCGATCGAGTCGGCGTCGAGGTGGTTGGTCGGCTCGTCGATCAGCAGGATCGTGCTCGACTTCGCGCCGACACCGGCCTCCGAGGCGGCGAACAGGATGCGAGCGAGCTCCACACGCCTGCGCTGGCCTCCGGACAGCGTGCGCAGCGACTGGGACAGCACCCGGTCGGGCAGGCCGAGGTTCGCGCAGATCCGCGCGGCTTCGCTCTCCGCGGCGTAACCACCGAGTGCGGCGAAACGCTCCTCGAGACGGCCGTAGCGACGGATCACCGCTTCCTGCTCCGCGGAGTCGACCAGTTCGGCCATCGCCGTCTGCGCCTTCTCCATGTCCCGCAGCAACTCGTCGAGACCGCGGGCGGACAACACGCGGTCCTTGGCGATCACCGACAGGTCGCCCTCGCGGGGGTCCTGCGGCAGGTAGCCGAGTTCGCCGGTGCGGCGCACCTCGCCCGCGTAGGGCTGGCCCTCCCCGGCGAGCACGCGCAGGGAGGTGGTCTTGCCTGCTCCGTTGCGGCCGACGAGGCCGATGCGGTCACCGGGCTGGACGCGCAGAGTCGCATCGGAGAGGAGGATGCGTGAGCCGGCGCGCAGCTCGAGATCAGTTGCGGTGATCAAGGGGAAGTCTCCGTCAATGGTGTCGTGAACAGGTACCGATCGCCCACCGGCCGGAGCCGGCGAGCCCGTTCACGACTCATTCCATGAGGATGACCACGCAACCAGCTTACCGGGTGCACGCCACCCAGTTCGCCGCCTGTGGCCAGCCGCATACATTGCGACCATGACTTCGGACTTCACAGGCAAGACCGCGCTCGTCACCGGTGCCAGCCGGGGCATCGGCTACGGCATCGCTCAGGAGCTGCTCTCGCGGGGCGCGTCGGTGACGATCACCGCCCGCAAGGCCGACGCGGTGGCGGCTGCGGCGGACCAGCTCGCAGCGGACACGGGTGTCGACCGCGACCGCGTGCTCGCGGTGCCCGGCAACGCCGGCAACGACGCCGACCGCGAGGAGGCGGTGCAGCGGACCGTGGAGCGGTTCGGCAGCCTCGACGTGCTGGTCAACAACACCGGGATCAACCCGGTGTTCGGCTTCCTGGCCGAGGCCGATCTCGATGCCGTGCGCAAGATCTTCGACGTCAACGTCGTCGCGGCGCTGGGCTTCGTGCAGCTCGCGTGGAAGGCGTGGATGTCCGAGCACGGCGGCGCTGTCGTGAACATCGCCTCGGTCGGCGGACTTCGGTCCACCGGCGTCATCGGTGCCTACGGCGCCAGCAAGGCCGCGCTCATCCGGCTGACAGAGGAACTGGCGTGGCAACTCGGCCCCAAGGTGCGCGTGAACGCCGTCGCCCCCGCGGTCGTGAAGACGAGGTTCGCCGAAGCCCTCTACACCGGCCGCGAGGACGAGGCCGCCAACACCTACCCGATGAAGCGTCTCGGCACGCCTGAGGACGTCGCCGGCGTGGTCGCCTTCCTCGTATCCGACGCGGCCTCGTGGATCACCGGTGAGACCGTGCGGGTCGACGGCGGTCTGCTCGCCACGGGCACGCTCGGCTGAGCTCAGGTGCTGACCGTGCCGTCGTCGCTCAGGACGACGGCACGGTAGCCCTCGTGGCGGCTGACCCAGTTCGACGCGCCGTGTCCGCGGGCGAAGGCAGCCGTGGCGAGGACGTCGGCCCACATCAACGACGGCCCGATGACGGTCACCGAGCGCAGCGCGGTGGCGGGCCGGCCTGTGGTGGGATCGAAGATGTGCTCTCCGCGGTGTGCAGTACCTGACGTGGCGATGCCGCCGGAAGTCAACGGCACGACGGCCAGCAGACCGCCCGTGACGGGATTCTCGACGCCGATCCGCCACGGCTCACCGCTGGGGCTGCTCAGCGCGATGTCGCCGCCCGCGTTGACGTAGTAGTCGCCTTTCCAGCGCTCCCCCAGCCGGGTCGCCACGCGCTCCACGGCCCAGCCCTTGACCAGACCGGACGGATCCAGGCGGCGGCCGTCCGGGGTCGGCAGCATCACGTCGAACCAACCGCCGGTCAACACGGTCGCCGACGCGCACAGCTCCAACACCTCGGTCACCACCGGATCGCAGTCCTCCCGGTCGAGCACCCCGTCGGCGATCCTGCTGATCTGACTCTCCGGCCGATACGTGCTGAACAGCAGGTCGAGCTCGCGCAATTCGGCGAAGAGGTCGTCGACGAAGGACGGACGTCCGGCGGGACAGGCACCCCGGAGGTGGACGCTCACCGGCATGCCCATGATCTGCTCCACCCAGACCCGGCGCTGCAGCACGTCGCTCATCACCCGCCCGCCTTGTCCAGCGCGGCCTGCAGCGACTGGACGTAGCCGTCGCTGGTGACCGTCGCACCGCTGACCCCGTCGATCCGCGCGCTCTGCGCCTGGATCGTCTCCTGCACCAGAATCGGCACGGCCTGGTCGTTGATCTGCCGGTCCCGGTTGTTGCCGCTGGGCAACTGCGGCGTGACGACTTTCACGATCTTGCCGCCCTGCACTGTCACCTGGACCTGCACCGGGCCCCAGCGGGTGTCCACCACCGGCCCGGTGAGCACCGTGCCCCCCGACGCGTCCGGTGCTGCGCCGGGCGTGCTGCCGCCGGCGGCCGCGGTTCGCGCAGAGCTCACCTGCCCGCCGCCCGTGCTGGTGCGGTAGCTGAACAGCAGCACCAGCACGGCGACGGTCGACAGGATCATCAGCGTCACCTTGCGCATCGCTCACTCCCGCTCGTCACCAGGCGAATCTCTCGGTGTGGATGTGGTCCGGCGGCACACCGCACGTGCGCAGGCTCTCGCGCACCGCGTCCATCCACGCGGGTGGCCCGCAGACGAACACGTCGTGCGCGAGCAGATCCGGCACCATGCGGCGCAACGCCGTCGCATCGTCCACTGCGGACATGTGCGCGGGCAGCCAGCCCGGTCCGCGCGGACCCTCCAGGAGGAACAGGCGCAGACCGCGATTCGCGGCGTACCAGTCCAGCTCACGGCCGAACACCACCTCGCGGCGGTCCCGGACCCGGTGGAGCAGCGTTACCCCACCGGGCAGCTCGTCGAGCAGCCCGCGCAGGGCGGTGATGCCCACCCCGGCGGTGATCAGCAGGGACTTGCCACCCTGGCCACGATCGGCGGTCACCGCGCCGTACGGACCTTCGACGAGCACACGGGTGCCCGGCCGCAGGCCTGCGACGCGGGTGCTGCCGTCACCGAGGGACTTCACGGTGATGCGCAGTGCGTCGACACGCGGCGCCGCCGACAGCGAGTACGGGTGGGCCCGTGACCAGCCGGGCCCGTCGAGGAAGCGCCACAGGAAGAACTGGCCCGCGCGAACCGGCAACTCGTGCAACCGTTGTCCGGTGAGGTGCACCGAGACCACCCCTGGCCCTTCCGGCACCACTGCGGTCACCCGCAACTGGTGCCGCCAGCTCCGCCACAACGGCGTTCCCACCCGGAACACCAGCACGGCCGTCAGGGTGCCGAGGTACGCGCTCCACCAGTAGGCCTGCGCGGCGGGCGAGGCGAAGTCCGCGCCCGTCCACAGCTGGTGGGGCAGGGCGAGCGCCACTCCGAGGTAGGCGTAGAGGTGGATCAGGTGCCACGACTCGTACCGGAGCCGCCGCCGGGCCGCGCGGACGGACAGCACCACCACGACGATCAGCGCGAGGGTCCCCGCCGTGGCCAGCAGCATGCCGGGGTAGCCGAGCACCAGGTCCCACAACTGGCCCAGTACACCGGTGCCCTGGTCGGCGGCGTACCCGAAGGTGATGAGCCCGACGTGCGTCACCATCAGCCAGAACGACCAGAACCCCACCAGGCGGTGGCGGCGGGCGAGCGTGTCCAGTCCGAACCACCGCTCCACCCACGGGATCCGCGCCATGAGCAGGATCTGCACCAGCAGCAGGTCGGCGGAGACGAGGCCGGTGAGCCGGCCGAGCGAGGTGAGTGCTCCGCCCGGTCCGGTCATGGACTGCAGGCCGCGGCCGGCCACCCACAGCGCCACGACCACGAGCAGCGAGCAGAAGGCGGCACCCAGCGCGAGCTCTCCCCACCAGCGGTGCGGTGGACGTGGGATCGCCAGAGCCCGCGCCCCGCGGACGGTCGTCGACATGATGCGAGTTTCAACGACCTTCCTGAGCGCACCCTGTGAAGACCATGTCGATTGGTCAGGTGTTCAGGAGTCCCGGACGACGATCTCCACCGCCCTGGCGCGCTGGGCGGCCTCGTCGAGCACGGCCCGCCGGGGCTCGGCCACGTCGAGCACCCAGTCCTCGGCCAGTGCCATGACCTCGGCCAGCCTGCGGTCGGCGCGCAGCACGTCCAGTGCTTGGCGGTCACCTCCCAGCACGACCGCGTCGAGCTCGCCGACCCGAGGCGCCAGGACCCGCACGGCATCCGCTGCGGCCGCCTGCAACGCGACCCGCGCCTGCCCCTCGCGCCGACGTGCGAAGCGTTGCTGCGACCACCCGCCCGCCTTGTTGCGGCCGTGCACCTGCCTGCTGTCGGTCGTCGACATGAGAACCTCGCCGTCCTGGGCGATGCCGATGCTGTGCCCACCGAGCCGCACCAGCAGCAGCCCGATGCGCCGGGAAGCGAGCACGTGCTCCAGCAACGGGCCGATCTCCAGGGCCGGCCACTCCCCCGGCGCCAGTTCGCCGTAACGGACCGCCACCTCGGCGCTCGCGCCGTCGACGGCGGTCACGAGGACTTGGCGCGCGTGCACGACCGTGTGCCGCACGCCCTGGTGGCGCTCCGCGAAGCGGGCGAACCACCCGGCGAGCCGCTCGGGCTCGACCTCGACCGCCCGGCCCCCGCCGGAGACCTCGCGAACCCGGCTCACTCCGGCGCCAGCGCGACCCACACCGGCAGCGGGTGGCCGCACTCCGAAGGTGCGAGGCGCTGGACGGGGCCGAAGCCGGCGGTCCTCAGCAGTTCGGCGATCTGGTCGGCGGCCAGAACGCGGTGCCGGGTGGACACCGCCGTACCGACCTCCCAGATGCCGTCACCACGGACGAGTTGCACCACGTCAAGAGTGTAGGAGTCACCGTCCGGCGCCCAGTCCCACAGCTGCACGGTGATCTGCCGGTCCTCGCCGCGCCCGACGACCCTCGGCGGCGGAGCGATCGGCCGCAGCCTGCTCAGCCGATCCAGCTCCGGGACCGCTGCCACCAGCACTCCCCCCGGCCGCAGCGACTCCCGCGCCCGGCGCAACGCCAGGTCGAGCGAGTTGTCGTGAGCCAACCTGGGCAGCAGGTCGTCCCCGGCGCGCACGACGTCCACGGGGTGCGCGGGCCGCTGCCGCACCACGTCGAGGAGATCGACGAACTCATGGGCACCGCGGCCGAGCACGGCGTTCGCCACCTCGGTCAGCACGTCCTCGGGTTCCCGCGGAAGCGGCGCCACGTCGGGGGCGGTGGTCACCGGCCACACAGTAGGGCCAACGGATCATCCGGCGCCAACATCGTTGCGGGGCGGCGACCCGAACCGCCCGGTTCGGGTCACCGCCGCCGATTCACCGACACCTGAGGGGTCTCGCCACACATCCGATGCCTCGCTACCACATGTTACTGATCAGTTCACAGTGGGTGAAGCAACAGTGATCACCGCTTGACAGAATGGTTGCGAACCACTGAACTCGATAATGCTTTTGGACCAGCCAATGACTCCGTTCGGGCCCGGCGACTTCGGTGCGGTGGCCGGTAGGGTCACTGGAGCGTGATCTTATGACGGCGGGGAGTCACCATGACGAACGCTGCCGGTCGACCGAGCCTGTCCGTTGACGAGACCGATTCGACGGGCCACGGCAGCCTGAGCCAGCTCCTCATCACGGGACCCTTCCCGGAGGCGCTGCGAGCGGCGATCAAGGCGAGTCGGCTCAGCTTGGACCGGATCCAGCATCGGCTCGCCCTGCGCGGAGTCACGATCAGCGTCGCGACTCTCAGCTACTGGCAGTCCGGCCGGAGAAGGCCGGAACGCCCGGAGTCGCTGGAGGCGCTGCGACACCTGGAGTCGGTGCTCGGCGTCCCTCAGGCAGGTCTGTCCGCGCTGCTCGGTCCGCCGCGTCCGCGCGGGAGGCGGTGCCGCCCGACGACCATGATGCCCATAGACGCGCTGTGGGCACGCCGTGAGCGCGTCGCGAACCTGCTGGCCAAGGTGGACACCAGCTCGGACGTCAAGCTCGGCCGGATCAGCCAGCACGACCGCGTGGAGATCGCCGCGGACGGCGGTCAGCGGTCCGTGTGGGTGCGTCAGATCCTGCGTGCCGAGCAGGACGGGCCGGACCGTTGGGCGCTGGTCTTCGAGACCGAGGAGGCCCACGTGCTTCCCGAGGTCACGAACCTGCGCAACTGTCATCTCGGCCGGGTCGCGGAAGACCCGGAGGCGAACATCATGGTCGCCGAGATGATGTTCGAGCGGCCGCTGGCCAGGGGCGAGACGATCATCATGGAGTACGAGCTGGTGCACCCCGGTCCCGTGTACCCCGCGGGAAACAACACCTTCGCCCGCAAGTTCAGGCTTCCGGTGCGCGAGTACGTCATCGAGGTCCGCTTCGACCAGTCGAACCTCCCGACGCGCTGCCAGCAGTACAGCGTTCCGGCCGGCGACGAGGCACCCTCGCGCCGACGCAACCTGACCCTGGACAACGCGAGCGGCGTGCACGCCGTCGCCCTTGGTTTCGGCCCCGGTGTGTTCGGCGTCCGCTGGGAGTGGCCCAAGAAGTAGCCGGCAAGCCGGACCTCCTCCGCACCAGGAAGTTCTGCGCTGCCACACGGAAACGGCCCTCTGGGGGGATTCAGGGGGCCGTTCGCGTTGCCGCGCTCGGCTCACGAGATCGACGAACCGGTCCTACAGGACGAAGGCGTCGGTCCACAACTGACCGGTCCTTCCGGACAGCGCGTCCAGGAGCGCAGCGGCCTGGTTGTCGGTGAGAGAAGCGACGTAGTCGACCAGCGCTCGTCCCCTGGACAACGCCTTCACCGCGTCCGGTCCTGACGGCACCTCACCGGTCGCGCCGATCAGCAGTGACGGGTCGGTGCGGGCGATCGTGCCGTACTGCAGCTCGGCCAGTTCGATCAGGTCGTGCAGCCGTCGCGGCAGGCGGGCCGCCTCGTGGCGGTCGGTCGCCCACTGGTCGAGCGCCTCGACCAGTGAACTGAGCAGCGTCGCCTGGCCGCGCTGGTGCAACGCGAGGTCGGGGCGCAGCAGGACGAAGCGGCGGTGCACGAACTTCAGCACCTGAACCTCGTGCCACTGCGCAACGGCGAGGACGACGTGCCCTGAGCGCGGCGACGGGTCCTCGAGCACCCCTACCCCGTCGACGAGCCGCCTGGTCCACCGGACGGAGAAATCCGCCACGGTCTGCTCCGCCTCGACGGAGCCGTCGAACGGGACGGCCAGCAGTCCGTCGACGAGTTCGGCCCGCACCTTCGCGACGGCCGCGGCGAAGGCCTCATCGTCGACCGCCCACGAATCCTTGGCGTGCAGCCGGCGACGCAGCGTCTCCAGAGACCGGCCGGGCCTGCGGATCTGGGCCTGCAGTTCGGCACCCGACAGCGACGCGAGTTCCAGGGCATGGCGCTGCCAGGTCTCCAGTTCCGCGGCCACCGTGGCGTGCTGGAGCACACCCACCCGGTAGAAGTCCTCCAGGTCGTGGATGGCGTAAGCGATGTCGTCAGCGGTGTCCATGACGGACGCCTCGACGGTCTGCTGCCAGCTCTCGATGCGGCCTTCGAAAGGCGCACGGGCCTGAACGAGGTCGTCGAGTTCGGTGACGTACGCCGAGAACTTGGCGGAACCGCTGCCGGGCGCGTCGGGAGGCTCGGCCGCTCCACGCGGGGGGATCGGCATCTCCCTGGGGTGGGGTTGGGGATATGCGAGCCGAGCCCACGGGTACTTGAGCATCGCGGCCCTCACCGCCACGGTCAGGTCGAGTCCGAGCAGCGGTGCCGGTCCGCGGACGTCGGTGGTGGTCACGATCCGGAACGACTGCGCGTTTCCCTCGAAACCGTCCGGCAGGCCGAGGAGGTTGCGGGCTATCCGGTCGAGCACCCGTTCACCGGAATGCCCGAACGGCGGGTGGCCCAGGTCGTGGGCGAGGGCCGCGGCTTCCACCACGTCGGGTTCGCAGCCGCCGAGCTTGTCGAGCACGCCCACCAGTTCGGGCCGGGAGCACAGGCGCTCGGCTATGGCTCGCGCCGCCTGGGCGACCTTGAGGCTGTGGGTGAGGCGGTTGTGAACGAGGAGGCCGGACCCTGTCGAGCTGACGACCTGAGTGACGCCGCCGAGGCGGGCGAAGAAGGGTGAGCTCGCGACCCGGTCGCGGTCGATGCGGAACGGGCTGGCGGCCAGGTCGGCGGGGATGGGCTTGTCGCTCGCGCCACCAGACTTGCGCGCCGCTCGCGGGTCGGCTTGCTCGTGGTGCATGAGCGTCATGGTCCCATGACGCAAAAAACCCCGTGAGGGGCCCCGGGAGCACGCGAAGTGCTTCAACCTGGGCCCCTCACGGGGAAAATTGTCCGGCGGTGACCTACTCTCCCACACCCTCACGAGTGCAGTACCATCGGCGCAGGAGGGCTTAACTTCCGGGTTCGG
>DASYMV010000139.1:0-11674 GCA_036008865.1 Pseudonocardiaceae bacterium
CACTCCCGCGGAGTTGATGGAGGACACGGGTACGGACCTGGACTACGGGACCCGGCCAGACCGCATGCCGGGCTTTCTCACCCCGACCGATCGCTTCTTCATCCGCAATCACGCGGCCACTCCTCACCTGGACACAGCGACCTGGACACTTCACGTCGAGGGCAACGGCGTGCGCGAACCGATCGCCTACAGCTACGCCGATCTGTGGAACCGCTTTCCGCTGGTTTCCACGATCCGCACGATTGAGTGTGCGGGCAACCGCCGTGTGCTGTTCGGTGAGGAATTCGGGCGCACGTTCGAGGGCACTCCATGGGGGCGCGGTGCGATCAGCACCGCCGAGTGGACCGGCGTCCGCCTGCGCGACCTGCTCGCACCGGCGGGGATCACCTCCGGTGCGTGCGAGGTCATGCCGGAAGCACTCGACGAGATCCGGGCCCGCCGGCCGATGCCGCTGGCCAAGGCGTGTGCCGACGACACCCTGGTGGCGTTGGCCATGAACGGTGATGTCCTCCCGGCTGATCACGGGTTCCCGGCTCGCCTGGTGGTGTCGGGGTGGCTCGGCGCGGCCAGCATCAAGTGGCTGGGTCGGATCGAAGTCTCCGAAGATCCCCTGTACGTGCCCTGGAACACCGAGGATTACGTGCTGATCGGCCCGGACTTCCCCGCGGACGAGCCCGCACGTGGCCGGGCGATCACCTCGCTCACGGTGTCGAGTCTGGTGGAGCTGCCCTGGCCGGCGCGGCTGCGGCCGGTACCGCAGATGATCCGAGGACGAGCGTTCGCGGGAGAGAACCGGGTCGCGACTGTCCGGTACCGCATCGACGACGGTCCCTGGCAGGACGCGCCAATCGCTTCACCGCAAACGCCGGGAGCGTGGGTGCGCTGGCAGTTCAGCTGGAATCCGGAACCCGGTGAACACACCCTCCGGGTACGCGCCACCGATGACCAGGGCAACACCCAACCGGACTCCACGTCGTGGAATGAACTGGGCTACCTCCAACATTCGGTGCTGGCTCACCCCGTGCGCGTCGAATCCCCGCCGCATGGCGAACCGTCACACCGTGAGTGGGCAAGTGGTTCCCGGCGGCACCGAACCGTCACACGAGGACGTCGCGACCACACGACCGGCGCCTCCAGCGTGTGATCGAGGAACGTGCCCACGTACCGCACCGCCATCAGCTCAGGATTGATCCGTCTGGCGGCCGCACACCATGCGAACTGCGTGGACGGGTGACCAATACGATGAGTCGCTAGCGCGCGAGGCGAAGGCGGGAGGTCGGGTGTCCAGCGGGACGTGGGAACGGCTGCCCGATGCGAAGCGGGCCGCAGTCGAGGCCGCCGCGGAGGCCGAGTTCGCCGCACGGGGCTTCTCCCACGGAAGTCTCAACGTGATCGCCCGTGAAGCCGGGGTCTCCAAGGGCAGCCTCTTCCAGTACTTCGACGACAAGCTGGATCTCTACGCCCACATCGCGACGCTCGCGAGCGAGCGCATCCGCGCGGAGATGGAACGGCGGCTGGCCGGGCTCGACGCGGCGGGTCGCCCCTTGTTCGACGTGATGGCCGATCTCGTGCGGGAGTGGATCGACTACTTCGACGCCCACCCGGTCGAGCGGGCCATCACCGCGGCGGTCAACCTCGAAGGAGACGCGGCGGCGCGGGTGACGGTCCGCGAGATCGCCCACCGCGAGTACCTCGCGGTGCTCCGTCCGCTGCTGGAATCCGCGCGCGAGCGCGGTGATCTGCGGGCCGACGCCGACGTGGAGATGTTCCTGTCCATGCTGCTCGTGATGCTGCCGCACCTGGCGCTGGCTCCGCACGTGCGTGGTCTCGACCCCCTTCTCGGCCTGTACGGCGCCACCGGGGCGCAGGCTGCGGGGGTCGCGGAGCGACTCGTGGCGGTGTTCGCCTCGGCATTCGGGCCGCCCCGTCCGCGGCGGGTCCCCTGATCGGGTCTTGTGCATGACGCGTGACCGTTCTAACTTGTGACCGCCGGTCATATGACCAGTGGTCACAAAGGAGTGGACATCCATGCCCGAGACGTCAGCGCCCCGTGTGTGCGTGATCGGAGCCGGCTCCAGCGGCATCGCGACGTTGAAGGTGCTGCGCGAGCGGGGCATCGCGGTGGACTGCTTCGAGCTGTCCGACCGGGTCGGCGGGAACTGGGTGTGGGGCAACCGCAACGGCGTGTCGGCGTCCTACAAGTCCCTGCACATCAACACCTCGCGGGAGCGGATGCAGTTCTCCGACTTCCCGATGCCGGACGACCTCCCGGACTTCGCCCGGCACGACCAGGTCGCCGCCTACTTCGACGCCTACGTCGACCACTTCGGGTTGCGCGCGGCGATCACCTTCAACACCGGCGTGGAACACGTGCACCGTCGTGAGGACGGCGTGTTCGAAGTACGGCTGTCCACCGGCGAGGTCCGCGAGTACGACGCGGTGTGCGTGGCCAACGGACACCACTGGGATCCGCGCTGGCCGGAGCCCGCGTTCCCCGGCTCGGAGACGTTCACCGGGGAGCAGATGCACTCGCACTCCTACCACTCCGAGTCGCAACTGCGGGGCAAGCGAGTCGTCGTGCTCGGCATGGGCAACTCCGCCATGGACATCGCCGTGGACGCCTCGTACCACGCCGAGTCGGCCGTCCTCGCGGCTCGTCGCGGTGTGCACGTGATCCCGAAGTACGTCTTCGGGAAGCCCTACGACCAGATCGCCGGGACGGAGTGGATCCCGCACTGGGTGCGCTGGCCGATGGCGCGCCTGCTCATGAGAGCGGCCACCGGGCCGATGACCCGCTACGGCCTGCCGGCACCGGATCACAAGTTCGCGCAGGCTCACCCGACGATGTCGAGCCGGATCCTCGACCGGCTCGCGCACGGCGCCATCACCCCCAAGCCCACTATCGCGGCGTTGGAGGGCAACCGGGTGCGGTTCGTCGACGGCACGAGCGTCGAGGCGGACCTGGTGGTCTACTGCACCGGCTACAAGATCAGCTTCCCGTTCTTCGACCCCGCCTTCCTGGACGTGAGCGCGGACAACGAGATCGAGCTCTACCAGCACCTGTTCCACCCCGACATCCCAGGTCTGTACTTCATCGGCCTGGTTCAGCCGCTCGGGGCGATCATGCCCATCGCGGAGCGGCAGTCCGAACTCGTGGCCGCCCACCTGCGCGGCGACTACCACCTGCCGGGTCGCGCGGAGATGCACCGGGAGATACGCCGCACCCGCGCACGGATGCGCCGCCGCTACGTGGCGTCGAAGCGGCACACCATCCAGGTCGACTTCGACGACCACATGCGGGAATTGCGCCGCGAACTGAGCGCCGGTGCTCGTCGCCGCCCTGGTGCCGCGGTAGGTGCTCGCGATCTCGCCACCTCTGGTTCGAACGGAGCCCGATGACCGACACCGGGATGGACCGCGCCGACGTGGAGTTCGACTCCCACGGGACCCGCTGTGCCGCGTGGCTCTACCGCCCCGCGCAGGCCGCCGACCGCCCGACTCCCGTCGTGGTCCTCGGGCACGGGCTGGGCGCGGTGCGAGCAATGCGGCTGGACGCCTTCGCCGCGCGGTTCGCCGCCGAGGGCTACCTCGCTCTGGCGTTCGACCACCGGCACTTCGGCGACAGCGACGGGACGCCGCGGCAACTGCTCGACATCGCCCGTCAACGCGAGGACTGGACCGCCGCGATCGCCTTCGCCCGCACCGTTCCCGGCGCCGATCCCGACCGGGTCATCGCCTGGGGCAGTTCGTTCGGCGGCGGACACGTCCTGGCCACCGCGGCCCGCGACTCCCGTCTCGCCGCCGCCATCGCCCAGAACCCGTTCACCGACGGACCCGCCTCCGTGCTCGCACTGGGTCCGGTCAGCGCTGCGAAAGCAACCGGGCGGGCCCTCAGGGACGTGCTGGGCGCGATGCGCGGCGCCGCTCCCCTGCCCATACCGCTCGTCGGGCCGCCGGGGTCGACCGCGCTGATGACCGCACCTGACGCCGAATCCGGCTACCTCGGGCTCGTGCCCGACGGGACGGACTTCACCAACGCCGTCGCGGCGCGCATCGCCCTGCGAATCCCGTTCGACCGGCCGGGGCGCAACGCTGCGAAGATCAGTTGTCCGGTGTTGTTCTCGGTGTGCGACAACGACAGCGTCGCCCCCGCGCGGTCGGCGCTGCGCTCGGCCGCACGAGCCCCGCGAGGCGAGGTCCGCCGCTACCCCGTCGGGCACTTCGACGTCTACACCGGCGACGAGTTCGAGCGAGTGGTCCGCGACCAGATCGCCTTCCTGCACCACCACGTGCCCGTCGGGTGAGCTGACACACCTCGCCCGTGGTGCCGACTTCTGGGACGCGTCACCGGCTGCGGGCCCGGTGCTCCCCCTTCGCCGGGTGCTCGTGCACCCCCTGGCGAGGACCTGCTCCGCGCAGCAGCGCGAGGGCTGCGGCGGGGACGATGAGGACCGACAGCAGTCCCGCGGCCGCCGCGGCGCGACGTCCCGCGGTGGGCACGTACAGCAGCGCGGGCACGCCCCGAGGATGCTCTCCAGCCCGAAGCTCTCGGCGAGCACCACGAACGCGACCAGCAGCACCACCGCGGCGCGTACCCGGATCTCCGCGGTCGTGTCCTGCAGCCGGGTCAGCACGCCGCCCAGCCGCATCGAGCGGCCGGTGAAGACCACGACGAGCGCGATCACCACCACCAGAGAGGTGAAGAGCACCAGCAGCACGATGCGGCCACCGGTGCTGCCACCCGAAGTGGAGAACAGCAGGGAGAGCAGCACCACAGCGGCGAAGTCCGCGACCGAGGACGCAGCGATCGTGGTCTGGCCGATGTCGCTGTCCGCGCGTCCCGCGTCCTTGAGGACCGGCACGATCAGCCCGAGTGAGGTCGCCGCCAGGGTGATCGCGAGCAGCAGCGGGCTGTGCACCCAGCCGACCGCGCCGAACCCAACCCGGCCGCACCGCCGAGCACCAGCGAGATGACGTAGCCCAGCACCGCCAGGCGCAACAACCGCCCGCGCAACCGGTGGACGTCGATCTCCAGCCCCGCGAGGAAGAGGAGGAACGCGAGCCCCAGCAGCGACACGATCTGCACCGGCAGGTCGATGTGCACCCAGTCCAAGGCCGACGGGCCGACGACGACCCCGGCGATGATCTCGACGACCACCGCCGGGATTCGCACTGCGGGCGCGAACCCGAGCAGCAAGGGGGCCAGGAACGCGATCAGCGCGACGGCCAACAGGTTCACGAACTGCACATCCGGCATGACAGACGCTCCTCCCCCCGCTCGACCGCAACGAGGTGTCCGGGTCCCCATCAGTGTTCGCAGGGGCCGGCGGTGCCACAACGGAAGGCGGCCGCGGACCACCGCGGTTCTTCGGGGGCGTCGCAGCGCTGTCGGTGGGTACACCGTCGAGGTGCGGCAGCGACGTGTTCGTCCGGCCGTCGCCGCCGCCGCCGCTCTGCAGTGGACACGTGGATTGGAGGATGCTCGATGGTGGGTCTTTCCAGCCTTCTCCGGATCCCCGGCGGTGTTCTCGCGACGGCGCAGCAGCTCACCGCGGCAGCTGCTGCGGTCGGCTCCGTCCCCGCGCTCGCGACCGCCGAGGTGGTCGCCGACTCGGCCCAGGCCGGTGTGCGAGTCGTCCGGACCGCGGTGACGGCGGGCACCGGCAGGGCCGCGGTGGTGGTGCGCGTCGCGAGCGGGATGGTGAAGCCGCCGCAACGGCAGAGCCTCCGGGTGTGGCGTGGTGGCGGCCGCGTGCACGTCGAACTCGCCGCCTCGGTGGGCGGAGACAGGCGGGAGGCTCATCGCGCGCTGGTGCGGCGGCTGGAGCGACTCGACGGCGTCGACTGGGCGACGGTGAACGAGGTCGTCGGCCGGGTGCTGATCGCCTTCGACGAACGGCGGATCACAGCCGACGACGTCGTGGCGGTGGTGAACGCCGTCGATCGGACCGGAGGTGGGCGCCAGGGCCTGTCCGAACGCGGTGAGCACCCCGGCGACGTCGAGCCGCTGCTGGCCGCCGTGATCACCACACTGATCGGCTCCGCAGCGGCCGGCGTGGCACTCGCCGGCAAGGCGCTCGGGGTGCCCGCGCTCACCCGGCACGTCACGGTCGCGCTCCCCCTGCTCGATGCGGTGCCACAAACCAGAAAGGCGCTCACCGCCCGGCTCGGTGCGATCGGTACCGACCTCGCGTTCGCCGGGGCGAGCGCGCTGTTGCACGCGGCCAGCCAGAGTCCGGTCGTGCCTGCCCTCAACGCCGTCGCAGGAGCCCAGGAGGTGCTCGAGATGTCGGCGCGGCGGGCGGTGTGGCGACGCCGTGAACCGCAACTGTGCCGCCCGGAGTGGGACGCCGGGCATGTCGGGTGGGCACCCCCGGCGGTGCAGCGGCCGACCCCGTTGCGTCCGGGTCCTGTGGAGACCTACCGGGGTTGGCTCGGTCGCGGAGCGCTCGTCAGCGCCGCCGGTCTGCTCGTCCTCACCCGGCGGCCGTCCCGCGCGGCCGACCTGATGAAGAGCCTGACCTTCAGGCCTGCGGTGCAGGGTCGGGAGGCGTTCGCCGCCGTCCTCGACGCGAGGATGTGCCGGCGGGGCGTGCTGCCGATGGACGGCTCGGCGTACCGGCGCCTCGACCGTGTCGACGCGATCGTGCTGGACAGCGACGTCCTCTGCACGGGCCCGCCGGTCGTTGCGCAGGCCATGAGCACGGCTCAGGATTGGGACACCGAGCGCGTGTGGTCCGCGGCGTCACGACTGCTCGGCACGGACACCGCCGCCGCGGATGACGGCAATGCGGAAGGGCTGCGCCTCGGGCCGCCGCAACAGGTGCCGGACGTGCCCGGTGCGCACGTGCACCAGCTGCTGAAGGGGCACGACGTGGTCGGCACCGTCACGGTCGCGCGGGAGCCCGGTCCGCTGGCCGATGCCGTCGTGACGGCGGCGCGCTCAGCCGCGCACCGGTTGGTGCTCACCGATCACCTCGGGATGAGAGGAACGGCCCGTGCGGCCGACGAGGTCGCGGATCCCGTGGAGCCGCTGATCGAAACGGTGCGCCGGCTGCAGGCCGACGGCAGCGGTGTGCTCGTGGTGTCGGCGACCGACGATGGAGGTCTGCTCGCCGCCGACGTCGGGGTGGCCCCCGCCCAGGTGGACCAACCACCCGCATGGGGCGCGGATCTGATCACCGAGCCGGGGCTCGGTGAGGTCTGGCGCCTGCTCGTCGCCGTCCCGCGCGCCCGCTCGGTGAGCCAGCGGGTTGTCGGGATGTCGCTGGGCGGCAATCTGATCGGGGCGCTGCTCGCGACCTTCGGCAGTCCGGACGCGAGCCAGGCCGCCGCGACCACGCCTGCGAAGGCAGCCGGAGCGATGTCGATGGCCATTGGCGCGTGGTCGGCGCTGAGCGTGGACGCCCGGCCGTTGCCCGCCACCGGGAGGTGACCGCCGTGCCCACCCCTTTCTCCGGTCAGGCCGCGAAGGTTCAGCGCCCATCACCGGCCACGGGGTGCACGCGGGTGTCGCAGCATCTGGTCGATCGCGTCGCGCAGTGCCCTGATCCGGTTGACGGGATCGGAGTCGATCGTCCAGCCGTCGTCAGAGCCCGCGATCACCACGGGGGTCTGAGGCGGGAGCGTGGCCAGCAGACCCGGAACGGCGCCCGTGGCCTCCAGCTCCCGCGCTGCAACTCGGACGTATCCGAGGTGCTCTCCGAGTTCCACCACCGATTCCTCGACCTCAGCCGCGGAAATCGCGCCCGGCGACACGTCGAGGATCACCCCGCCACCGGTCTGCCGCACCACCTGTGCAGCCTGCGCGGCGTTGGCCACGGGTGTGCCGGGCGCCGGTGACAGCAGTGGCCGCACCCCGTACAGGTGCGCCCGCTGCACCAGCGCGGCGAAGAGGTGTTCGGTCTCGTCCGCGTACTTCTCGACCGCGCGAGCCGAGACGAACTGCGCTCCAAGCCGGGACTCGATCTCCAGCACGCGTGCGTAGGAGTTGTGCGAGTCGAAGACCTCGAGCGACGGGTCGAGATCCACCCGGCCGACATCCAGGACGGTGACGCGCGACTCCAGCAGTGCGTCGACCAGCTCCCGCAGCATCGGGCTTCCGACACCCTTCGCCCACCACTGCTCGACGGACTCCACGGAGGCGACCCGCAGACCGATGGACTCGACACCCGCCTGGCGAGCAAGGCTCACGAGCTCGACCGGTGTCGCCGGGTGGACGGTGGACTGGTGGAGGGCGATGCGGTTCACGGACTGGACCTCTCTGCTGGGGCCTCGCTGCTCTGGGCCGTGTGCGGTCGATCAGACCGGCACGGCGACTCGAGTCTTGTCCTTGCGCCCCAACTCGTGCATCTGCTTGCGGTAGGTCTCGCGGGCGGTGAGCGCGGCGACGGCCGCCACGACGCAGCAGGCGAGGGTGAACCAGGCGACGGGAGGCCATCCGTCGCGTCCCTTCCCGGAGATCGCGGTGGCGATGGTCGGCGAGAACCCGCCGATGGCGAACCCGATCTGCGTGCCGATCGCCATTCCGGAGAGCCGGACGCGGGTGTCGAACATCTCGCCGTAGAACGACGGCCAGATCCCGTTGGCGGCGCTGTAGAGCACCCCGGACAGCAGAACGCCGGTGAGGAAGATCAACGCGGTGTTGGCCGTGGAGATCGACCACAGGTAGACGAACACGAACACGCCGCTGCCGAGCGCCCCGAACACGAACACCGGCCTGCGTCCGATGCGGTCGGACAGCTTCGCCCACGCCGGGATCGCCGCCAGTGCGACGACGTTGGCGAGAACGCCCACCCACAGCATCTCCGCGCGAGGAACCTTCACCGTGTTCACCGCGAAGGACAGGGCGTACACGCCGAAGATCGTGCTCACCACGGCGACCACGGCGGCGAAGACCACGCGGAGCACGTCGGCCCAGTGGTCGCGGAACAGGATCGCGAGTGGCAGCTTGGCGACTTGGCCGTGCCGGGCCTCCTGCTGGAACGCCGGCGTCTCCTCCAGGCTGCGCCGGATCCAGAAGCCGACGCCGACGACGACCACGCTGAACCAGAACGGGACGCGCCATCCCCACGAGAGCAACTGGTCCTCGGGAAGTGCCGCGACGGGCAGGAACACCGCCGTGGCGAGGATCTGGCCCGCCTGCGTGCCGCTGAGGGTGAAGCTGGTGAAGTACGCGCGGCGGTGCGGTGGGGCGTGCTCGAGAGTCATCGAGTTCGCTCCGGCCTGCTCACCGGCCGCCGAGAGGCCCTGCAGCAAGCGCATCACGACCAGGAGCACGGGGGCGAGGACGCCGACCTCGCGATAGGTGGGCAGGCAGCCGACCAGGAACGTCGAGACGCCCATCAGCAGCAGGGTGAACACGAGGACCTTCTTGCGACCGAACCGGTCGCCGACGTGTCCGAGCAGCACGGCGCCGACCGGCCGGGCCAGGTATCCCACGCCGAACGTGGCCAGGGCGAGCAGTGTTCCGGTCGCGGGGTCGGACGCCGGGAAGAAGATCTTTCCGAACACCAGCGCCGCGGCAGTGCCGTAGATGAAGAAGTCGTAGTACTCCAGGGCGCTGCCGATCCAGGCGGCGAGCGCGGCCTTGCGGGGCTTGGCCCCGGCAGCGGGGCCAAGCCCGTCTGGCGGGTCGGCTGGGCGGACGGTCACGTGGTGCTCCTCTGCAGTGCGCCGGTGCAAGGGCAGCGGGGCGATGGAGTTCTTCAGGGTGGCCGGGCTCGGTTTCCGCAGGTGGGAGGAGATTCCGACCGCTCACGCACGGGTGTTTCCCGTCGAGCGGATGCGCCGGAGGTTTCCGTGTGCTGACGAGTTATGTACTAGATGGTTACGTACCAGATGGTGAATTGGCGACGAACGGCTGTCAAGAGGCCGGTCCCGACGCGTGCCGCGGTGTCAGCGAGCGGTCAGGTAGTCCACGAGCATGTCGCCGAGCATCTGCCGGTGGTGCTCACGACGGCCGGGATCGAGGAGGTCGCGCTTGAAGATCGCGTTGAAGGTGTGGCGGTTGGCGGTGCGGAAGACGCAGAACGCGCTGATCACCATGTGCACGTCGAGCGCGTCCACGTCGCCCCGGAAGATCCCGGCGGCGTGGCCGCGCTCGAGGATGCGTGCGAGGACGTCGAGCGCCGGGTTCGCGAGGCCTGCCAGCACGTCGGAGGTCGCGATGTGCTCGGCGCGGTGGATGTTCTCGATGCTGACCAGCCGGATGAAGTCCGGATGCGACTCGTGGTGGTCGAAGGTCAGCCCGGCGAGCTGCCGGACGGCCTCGACCGGATCCAGCAGGTCGACGTCGAGTTCCTGCTCGATGGAGCGGATCACCGAGTAGGCCCGCTCCAGCACCGCCACGTACAGCTGCTGCTTGCTGCCGAAGTAGTAGTAGATCATCCGTTTGGTGGTGCTGGTCTTGGCGGCGATCTCGTCCACGCGCGCGCCGGCGTAGCCCTGATCGGCGAACTCCCTGGTCGCGATGTCGAGGATCTCGGCACGTGTCCGCTCGGCGTCACGCTGCCGTTCCGGACCGCCCTGCGGCAGGTCGGCCGGCGCGACGTCGGAGTGCGGCGCTGCGGAGTGCGGCGCGGCCATGAGACCCCTCTCGCTCCTGTGAACGTCCAACTCTAGGGTGCACCTCCCCCGATCCGACGCCTCGGCGCTACGCGGATTCCTCTTCCGCTGCACCCCCTACACGGGTACAACTAACTAGCTGGTTCGTTCATAGCTCCACCGAAGGAGGCCTCGTGCCCTCGACCGTGTTCGTGCTCAACGGGCCGAACCTCGACCTGCTCGGAACCCGGCACCCCGAGGTGTACGGCCACGACACGCTGGCCGACGTCGAGGTGCTGGTGGACAAGACGGCCGCCGAACTCGGCTTCGAGGCCGACTTCCGGCAGAGCGACCACGACGGCGCGGTGATCTGCGGCTGCGGTCCGCACGGTTGCGCGATGGCGCTGCCGCGCATCGCCGCCCTGATCGGCGCCTGCGCATGAGCGCACACCACGGGTATCTCATCGGCCTGGTCGGCTCCGGCATCGGACCGTCGCTCACCCCGCCGCTGCACGAGCGCGAGGCCGACGAACTCGGCCTGCGCTACCTCTACCGCCGGCTCGACATCGACGTGCTCGACCTCCCCGCCACCGCGATCGGCAACGTGCTCGCGGCCGCCCGGCTGGCCGGCTACGACGGTCTCAACATCACTCATCCCTGCAAGCAACTGGTGCTCGAGCACCTCGACGACCTCTCCCCCGACGCCGCCGCACTGGGCGCGGTGAACACGGTCGTCTTCACCGACGGCCACTCGGTCGGTCACAACACCGACTGGTCGGGCTTCGCACGCAGCATCAGCAACCGACTGCCCGACGCCGTGCTGGACCGCGTCGTCCTGCTCGGTGCCGGGGGCGCGGGCGCCGCCGTCGCGCACGCCCTGCTGACGCTCGGGGCCGGCGTGGTGCACGTCCTGGACCTCGACGAGGCACGCAGCACGACGCTCGCCGCCTCGCTGCGCGACCGCTTCGGTTCCGACCGCGCCACCGCCGGGCGCTTGGACCGGGGTGCCGGGGAGCTGACCGCACAGCTCCGCCTGGCCGACGGGCTGGTGCACGCCACCCCGACGGGTATGGCGGCGCATCCCGGCATGCCCGTGCCGGAGGACCTGCTGCGGCCGGACCTCTGGGTC
>DASYMV010000140.1:0-2911 GCA_036008865.1 Pseudonocardiaceae bacterium
GAAGCGCTCCGCGAGGCCGGCGCAGACGCCTGCGATCACACGCTTGTTCTTCGGCCTGGTCAGGGTCGTCATCATGGTGTCCACGATGCCGTCGCGCACCGGCTCGCGCATCAGGAAGAACCCTGAAGTGTCACTGAGGCGATCACGATCCGGATGTCGGCGAAGCCGTCTGCTTCACGGTGTGTTGGTGGGGCTCTCGTACTCTGATCGGGTGGTCGCACCCCCCGTGGCACCGGATCAACCGGCTGCCGACACCCCGCCCGCCCCGCCTCGCCACGACGTCCGCGCAGTCCTGTTGCGAGCGGCCCTCGTGGTCGTCGGCGGAGTGCTGGTGTACCTGAGCTTCCCGCCGCGCACCGCGTGGTGGCTCGCCCCGATCGGGTTCGCGCTGCTCGGGTTCGTCCTGCACGGCCGCAGGGCGCGCGCGGGTTTCGGCTACGGCGTGCTGTTCGGCTTGGGTTTCACGACCCCGCTTCTGCGGTGGACCGGCGAGTTCGTCGGTCCGGTCGCGTGGCTGCCGCTGAGCTTGGCGTGCGCGGTGCTGATCGCGCTGGGGACCGCCGGGATGGCGGTGGTGTCGAAGCTTCGCGGTGCACCGCTGTGGATGGCGTTGCTGTGGGTGGCCGACGAGGCGCTGCGCGAAGTGTTCCCGTTCGGGGGTTTCCCCTGGGGCAAGATCGCCTTCGGTCAGCCGGAAGGCTGGTACCTGCCGCTCGCGTCCATCGGCGGCGCGCCCTTGATCGGCTTCGCCGTCGCGCTCACGGGTTTCGGCCTGACGGCGGTGGTGCGTGGACTGCTCACCGAACCGCGTGCCAAACCGGTCTGGGCGGTCCTGGCCACCGTGCTCCCGCTCGTGGCGGGGCTCGCTGCCAGCGGACTGGTCGGCACCGACGCCACCGCGGGTACGGCCACCGTGGCGGCGATCCAGGGCAACGTGCCGCGCGCGGGCCTCGACTTCAACTCGCAGCGACGTGCGGTTCTCGACAACCACGTCAAGCGCACGCTGCAACTCGCCGACGACGTCAAGGCGGGGAAGGCGAGCAAGCCGGACCTGGTGATCTGGCCGGAGAACTCCTCCGACATCGACCCCTACCGCAACGCCGACGCGGCCGTGCTCATCCAGCGAGCGGCCGACGCCATCGGTGCGCCGATCGCGGTGGGGGCCGTGGTCATCGGTGATGACCGGCTCCCGCGCAACACCGTGATCCTGTGGAAGCCGGGAACCGGCCCCGGCGACACCTACACCAAGCGCAAGCTGCAGCCCTTCGGCGAGACGATGCCGGGCCGTGAGTTCTTCCGGCTGTTCAGTGCGGAGGTGGACCGGGCGGGACAGTTCCAGCCGGGGCACGACCCGAACGGATTCCAGATGGGACCGGCGAAGGTCGCCATCGACACCTGCTACGAGGTGGCCTTCGACAGCGTCGTGCGCGACAGCGTCACCGCGGGCGCGAACCTGATCGCCATCCCGACGAACAACGCGACGTTCGGCTTCACCGAGATGACCTACCAGCAGCTGGCCATGTCGCGGGTGAGGGCCGTGGAGCACGGCAAGGCCGTGGTCGTCGCGGCCACCAGCGGGGTGAGTGCCATCGTGCAGCCGGACGGCTCCGTCACCCGCAGGACTGAGTTGTTCGCCCCCGACGCACTGCTGGCGGCGTTGCCGCTGCGCGGGGAGGTTACGCTGGCGACCCGGCTCGGCGCTTGGCCCGAGTGGGCGATGACCGCTGCGGGGCTCCTGGCGCTGGCGTTGGGCATCGCCGCTGGGCTGCGCCGACGGCGAGCAGACACTGACACGACGACGATTGCGTCCGACGCCTGATCGTGGCGTCGGCGAGGAGGAAACGGATGGCGGACCAGCAGGCGCAGCCTGGCCGCGAGCTCGGGCCGGTGCTGGTGGTGATCCCGACCTACAACGAGCGGGACAACATCGGGAAGATCGTGAAGCGGTTGCACGCCGCGCTGCCCCAGGTGCAGGTCCTCGTGGTCGATGACGGAAGCCCGGACGGCACGGGTGAGCTCGCCGACGAGATGGCCGCTGCGGACGAGCGGGTGCACGTGATGCACCGCACCGAGAAGGCGGGCTTGGGCGCCGCGTACGTAGCGGGCTTCGGATGGGCGCTGGAGAACGGCTACGCCGTGGTCGTCGAGATGGATGCGGACGGTTCGCACGCCCCGGAGGACCTTCCGCGGTTGCTGGACGCGCTGACCGATGCGGATCTCGTGCTCGGCTCGCGCTACGTGCCCGGCGGCAGTGTCGTGAACTGGCCGAAGCGCCGTGAGGTCCTCTCGCGCGGCGGCAACATCTACTCCAAGCTCGCGCTCGGCGCCAAGGTCAACGACATCACCGGCGGCTTCCGCGCCTACCGTGCCGAGGTGCTGCGCGAGCTGAACCTGCACACCGTCGCCTCGCAGGGCTACTGCTTCCAGATCGACCTCGCGTGGCGCACCATCGAGCTGGGCTACCGCGTGGTGGAGGTGCCGATCACCTTCACCGAGCGGGAGATCGGCGAATCGAAGATGAGCGGCAATATCGTCCGCGAGGCGCTGTGGCGCGTCACCAAGTGGGGTGTGCGCCGCCGACTGACCCAGGTGCGCGGCCTGTTCACCAAGGACAAGGCGAACGCCGCCCGCTGACAACCGGTGGCACGTACGACGAGAGCCGCCCACGGTGACCCGTGGGCGGCTCTCGTCGTACGTGCTGCGGATCAGGCGGTGCGGGTGCGCCGGCCGCGGAGCTCCTCGAGGCGCTCGTCGAGCAGCTCCTCCAGTTCCGGGATGCTGCGACGCTCGAGCAGCATGTCCCAGTGGGTGCGCGGGGGCTTGGTCTTCTTCGCCTCCGGCTCAACGCCGTCGATGATCTTCGACTCGGCCCCGTGCAGGCGGCACTCCCAGGTGGGCGGCACCTCGGCGT
>DASYMV010000141.1:0-2088 GCA_036008865.1 Pseudonocardiaceae bacterium
CTGCCATCGCGGTGGCAGCTGAGGAGGAGTAGATGCGTCCGCCGAGCAACAACGTCGTCGTGTTCACGACTCTGAAGTCTGCCTCTGCTCGAAAAGCGTCCGCACACCCGGCTCGGCTCGCAGCAGGTCCAGCGCGTACCCGGCGTGGCCCGGCACGTAGCCGTTGCCGATGAGCATCTCCACGTCCGCGGCCAACCCCTCCGCGCCGAGTGCGGCGGCCGCGAACGAGGTGGCCATGGAGAAGAAGACCACTGTGCCGCCGTCCGCGGTGGCCAGCACCGCACCGTGCTCGCATCCGGGGACGTCGACGCACACCACCGTGACGTCGACCTGCTTGCCGACGGCCTCGGCGACCGCGACGGGGTTGCGCGCATCGGCGATCACGACCTCGTCGGCCAGACCGGCGGTGCGCACGGTGGCGGCCTCACGTTCGGTGGGCACGAGCGCGACGAGCCGGCTCGCACCCGCCAGGCGCGCGGCGGCCAGCGAGAGCGATCCGGACTTGCCTCCACCGCCGAGCACCAGCACCGTCGGCGAACCCTTCTTCCGCACCACGCGGTCGGTCAGCGCGGGGGCACCACACACGTCGAGCACGGACAGTGCCAGTTCGTGCGGCATGTCGTCGGGCAGAACAGCGGCGATGGAGCGACCGAAGAGGACGGCGGTGCCCCTGCACGGCACCTGCTCGTCCTGGCCGTCCCAGTTCTTCAGCCCGTCCGTGATGCGCAGCGGGGTCAGCGTCAGGGAGATCAGGGTGGCGATCCGGTCGCCGGGCTCCAGCCCGAGGGGTGACTCGGGACCGACCTCGCGGACGGTGCCCAGGAGCATTCCACCGGATCCGGTCACCGGGTTCTGCATCTTGCCGCGCTGCTCGACGATCGCGAGCACCGCGTCGCGCACCGCGTCACCGCTGCCGTGCTCTTCGCGCAGTTGCCTGAACGAGGCGGCGTCGAGGTTCAGCCGCTCGACGTCGACGATCACCTCGTCTGCGTGCGGTGTCGGATCGACGTCGAGTCGCCAGGCCTGCTGGGGCAACACGCCAGCCGGCTCAAGCACGCGGTGGAGGCCGTACGGAGACGCAGACACCTGAAAATCCTTCGGTCGGCGACGCGATGACGTGAACATCTTCACGTCTAACACGAATATTTCGCAACTATCGCCCGCACTTGAGGCTCGTTTGCTTCCGAGTGGTCCGGGTAAGCCAGACAGATGGCAGCGGGTACAACGCGAACCGGCCGCACGATGTCGCTCGCTCCGGCCGGTCTGGTGCTCGGGTTCGGAATCGGAGGATTCATCGACGGCATCGTCGCGCACGAGATCCTCGAGTGGCACCACATGCTGTCGAGCTGGTACCCGCCGACCACCGAGCACGGCGCACACGTGAACATGGTCGGGGACGGCCTGTTCCACCTCGGCTGCCTGATCGCCGTCGTCGTGGGTGTCGCGCTGCTGTTGCGAGCGGCGCCTGCCGCGACCGAGGACGCGGGCCGGCGACTGACCGGGTGGATGCTCGCCGGGTGGGGATGGTTCAACCTGATCGAGGGTGTCGTGGACCACCAACTCCTGGGCGTCCACCACGTACGACAGGGTCCCCACCAGCTCGTGTACGACCTCGGCTTCCTCGCACTGGGAGCGGCGCTGGTCGCCATCGGCACACTGCTGGGCAGGGGCAGGGCGGCCGTGACCTCCAGTTGACCGGAGGTCAGACGATGGCCACCTGATCCGACAGCCGACCGCCCTGGTCACGGGCGGCTCACGCGGACTCGGCCGCGCGCTGGCCGACGACGCCGGATGGCGGCACGCACCCGAGGCGAGCCACCTGGCCCTGCTGGAGGCCGTCCCGGGAACGGACCTGGTCGACGCGGCCTATCGCGCCGCGGTCGCGGAGCACCACCTGTGGCACGAGTTCGGCGACTCGATGCTGTTCCTGCCCCGGTCGGTCGGCGACGCAGCCCGACCACCACGAGAGCACGCCGCGTGGGCCTGGATGCTCAGGCCTCCGGCAACGCGGGGTTGCCGCGGTCGACGCGCACGTCGACCACAGCACCATCGACCACAGCACCGTCCACGACTCCGTCTGCGGGACCG
>DASYMV010000142.1:0-16822 GCA_036008865.1 Pseudonocardiaceae bacterium
CGATCAGCAACGACGCCCCGATCAGGGCAGCCAGGTTGTCCAGCATCAGCCCATGGTGGCTGCCGGCGTTGCTCCAGGCCGACGGATTTCCTCAACCCGGAGCCACGGCGCGGGGCACGTGCGGGAGCTCCGCCTGACCAGCTCGCCGAAGTCGAGTCGATCCTCCGCCCCTCATGACGGGAAATCAGCTGTCCACGAGCTCCGTGGGAACGGCGAACACGTCGACCATCGCGCCGTGGCGCAGGACGGTGACCGGGAGCGGGACGCCGATGGCCTCGGCGAGCATCTGTCGCTGGATGCCCTGGGCGTCGGTCACCTGTTGCCGCCCGACCGTCAGCACGAGATCCCTGGCGTGCAGCCCCGCCCGCTCGGCAGGGCCCCCGGAAACGACCTCCACGACCCGCACACCGGCGCGTTGACCGGTCCGCTGCGCGACGGGATCCGGAAGAGGCGCGGGAACTCCGACCAAGCCCAGGAACGCGCGGCGCACCCGGCCGTGCGTCAGCAGGGCGTCGATGATCTGCCGAGTCGTGGCGTTGACGGGCACCGCCAGACCCAGCCCGACTCCGGCGACCGCGGTGTTGATGCCGACGACCCGGTTGGCGGAGTCCGCCAGCGCGCCACCGGAGTTGCCGGGGTTCAACGCGGCGTCGGTCTGGATCACGTTCTCGATCACCCGTCCGCGACGCGCGGGCAACGCTCTTCCCAGTGCGCTGACCACACCCGCCGTCACCGACCCGGCGAGCCCGAGGGGGCTTCCGACCGCCACCACGAGCTGGCCGACCACCAGACGGTCGGCGTCCCCGAGTTCCACCGGTGGCGGCGCGGACCCGCGAACGCGCAGTACGGCGAGGTCCGACAGGGGATCGACACCGATCACGGTGAACCGGGACTCCGTGCCGTCGGAGAACGTCGCGAGCCCGGAGCCCGCCGTGCCGACCACGTGCGCGTTGGTGAGCAGACAGCCGTCGTCGGTGAACACCACCGCCGAGCCGCCGCCGTACTGCATGCGCACGCTGGCCACGTGCGGCGTCACGGATCTGGCCACCGCACTGACGATGCGTGAATACGCGTCCAGCGCTTCCTCGGACACACCACGAGAGTGCGCCCGATCACACCGTTACCGCTGGAACGTTCGCCGACAGCGCAACTAGTGCTCGGCGAACGGATCCTCGGAGGTCGCGGGGTCCCAGGAAAGCCCCGGCACACCCCAGCCGTTCGCCTTCATCATCCGCTTCGCTTCGCGCTTGTGGCGGCCGACGAGCCGATCGAGGTAGACGTAGCCGTCGAGATGGTCGGTCTCGTGCTGCAGGCACCGCGCGAAGAACCCGGTGCCCTCGGCCTGGACCGGATTCCCCTCGCCGTCCACGCCGGTCACCTTCGCCCAGGCCGCCCGTCCGGTGGGGAACGACTCACCCGGCACGGAGAGGCAGCCCTCGAAGTCGTCGTCGGGGTCCGGCATCGTCTGCGGGATCACGGAGGTCTCGAGGAGTGGGTTCACCACGACGCCGCGGTGGCGCGTGCCCTCCTCGTCCGGGCAGTCGTAGACGAACAGGCGCCGGTCGTCGCCGATCTGGTTGGCCGCGAGGCCGACGCCGTTCGCCGCCTCCATCGTCTCGAACATGTCGTCGATGAGCGTGCGCAACTCGTCGTCGAAGACCTCGACCTCGCGGGTCGTCTTGTGGAGAACGGGATCACCGGCGATCCGGATCGGGTGAACTGCCATGACACCAACCCTATCGGCGTGTCGGACGGGGACGCGCCGACCGATGACGTCACGGCTGTCACGGTCGCGTGATGTAATGGCGCCTGGGAATCACACGGGTGTGGTTACTTGTGACCGCAGGGAACCGGTGACCGCGAGGCGAGGAGCCCGATGGACGCCGCAAAGGCACTGGCACCGGCAGAACAGCCGGCAGACGGATTGAGCAGCCGCGAGCGCGAGATCCTGGCGTTCGAACGCCAGTGGTGGAAGTACGCGGGTGCCAAGGAACAGGCCATCCGGGAGCTGTTCGACATGTCGGCGACCCGGTACTACCAGTTGCTCAACGGACTGATCGACAAGCAGGAAGCCCTTGCGGCCGACCCGATGCTCGTCAAACGTCTGCGAAAGCTCAGGACGGGCAGGCAGAGAGCGCGCGCCGCGCGGCGGCTCGGCTTCGACCCCAACGGTGCCGAACGCCGATGACGTCACCGGAGTCCTCCAGCCACTCGCGCCCGGCCAAAGCGGCCGGGTTGGCTCTGCTCGGTGTCGCCGGGGCGGCGCTCACGATAGGTGTGGTGAGCCTGTTCGGCGGTGGCTACTCCTCGCCGAACGCAGGCGGCACCACGACCCCGCAGCCCACCTCGGCCGCACCCGGTGCTTCGAGCACGGATCCCGCGAGCAGCACCGCCACCAGCGGTACCGCGCTCAGCAGCACCGCGGCGGGCAGCGCCACGACGGCGCCGACCACGGCGCCGGGTCACCCCGGTTCGGCAGCGGCCAGCGCTCCCGCGACGAACGTCCCGGCGGCGTCCACGCCGCCGGTGGCCGCGAACGCCGAGGTCCCGGCGTCCAGGCCCCCGGTGCGCGTCTACAACAACAGCACCATCACGGGGCTGGCCGGCCGTGCGTCCGACGACGTGAGGCGCTACGGCTGGGAGGTCGCCGAGACCGGCAACTACTCCCAGGGGCAGATCCCGACCACGACGGTCTACTTCCGCCCCGGCACGGACGAAGAGCAGTCCGCGAAGACGCTAGGTGCCCTCCTGCAGGCGCGCGTGGAGCCGCGGTTCGACGGCATCCAGGGCGCGCACCCCGGGGTCATCCTCATCGTCACGAACGACTACAAGAGCAGCCAACCCAAGTAGCCCGGTCCGGGTTGGTCAGCCGCGGGATTCGGCGTAGGCGGCCAGCGTTGCCAGCTGTGCCGGGTCCAGCGACGGCTTGACCACCGTCCGTGCGGCCGCCAGGTGCGCCGCGGTCACCTCGGACGCCTCCAGCGACTCCCGCATGGCGGTGAGCGCGGCCTCTCGGATCAGCGCCGCGCAGTCCGCGGCGGAGTAGCCCTCCAGTTCCTCCGCCAGCCGGCGCAGGTCGACGTCCTGAGCCAGAGGAGTGTTGCGGGAGGCCGCCTTCAGGATCTCCACGCGTGCCGCTGCGTCGGGTGGCGGCACGTACACCAGGCGTTCCAGCCGTCCAGGGCGCAGAAGTGCGGGGTCGACGAGTTCCGGCCGGTTCGTCGCACCCAGCACGATGACGTCGCGCAGCGGCTCGACTCCGTCGAGTTCGGTCAGCAGTGCGGCGACCACGCGGTCGGCCACCCCGGAGTCGGCGGACTGGCCGCGCCGGGGCGCCAGCGCATCGACCTCGTCGAGGAACACCATGGCCGGTGCGGCCTCAGCCGCCCGGTGGAACAGCTCGCGGACCGCTCGCTCGGACTCGCCGACGAACTTGTTCATCAGCTCGGCGCCCTTGACCGACAGCACGTTCAACCGGCCGCTGCCGGCCAGGGCGCGCACCAGGAACGTCTTGCCGCAGCCCGGCGGCCCGTAGAGCATGACGCCACGCGGAGGCTCGACTCCCAGGCGGGCGAAGGAGTCCGGGTACTGCAACGGCCACAGCGCGGCCTCGGTGAGTGCCCGCTTGACCTCGGCCATGTCGCCCACGTCCTCGAGCGTGAGGCCGCCGGTCTGCAGGGTGTCCGATGTGGACATCGAAATCGGGCGGACCGTGTCCAGCGCGCCGATCAGGTCCTGCTGGCCGACACGGGGCTCGTCGACGTCGCGCTGGCGCAACGCGGAACGCACGGCGGCCTCCCGGCGCAGGGCGACCAGGTCGGCCACGACGAATCCGGGCGTGCGATCGGCGACCTCGCCGAGGTCCACATCGGGTTCGAGCGGGACGTCGCGCAGCAGCACGCGCATCAGTTCGGTGCGGGTCAAGCCGTCCGGCAGTGCGAGCGTCAGTTCGCGATCCACGAGTTCGGGCACGCGCAACCTCGGATCGACCGACTCCGGGTGCGCGGTCGTCACGACCAGTGCGAGCTGCGGGGCACGCACGGCGGCGCGCAGAGTGTCCAGGACCACGGTGGCCACCGGCGGCGGGGACGCCGCGGGCAGCAGCGCGTCGACGTCGGTCAGCAGCAGTACCGTGGGGGTTCCGCTGCTGATGGCCTTGGTGACGGCGTCGGCCAGCCGCTGCGCGGTCGCGCCCGCCTCCAGCACCGCGATGCTCGGTGCCGCCACCTCGACCACCTCCGCGCCGACGCCGTGCGCGACCGAGCGGACCAGTGTCGCCTTCCCGACCCCCTCGGGGCCGCTGACCAGCGCAGCGAGCCGCGGCGCAGCGCCGAGCCTCGCCAGCAGGTCCGGGCGGCGGAAGGTCAGTTCCAGCCATTCGGCCAGTCGCCGGGCCGCGTCGCGCTGGCCCACCAGATCGGTCACCGGCGGTACCGGGCGCGCCGGGTCCTGCACCTGCGCGACCGGCACCACGACCGGCGGGTTGACGGCCGCGGGCCGCGCGACCGGGTCCTCCACCACCGGGGTGTCGCCGGTGCGGGCCCCGTCACGCCACCCGACCACGCTGGAGGGTTGCACGGCCACCGGGCCCGCGGGATCCGTGCTGGTGATGGTGACCAGTTCGTTCGTCCACGTCATGCCGATCGCGTTGGCGAGCTTCCGGCGGGCGGCGGTGACGTCCGAGCCGGGTGGGGGCGCGAGGTCCTGCGGCAGCAGCGACACCGCGTCACCCACGGTGAGCACCTTCCCCGTGAGCGCCAGCCGCAGCGTCTCGGGGGTGACCGAGGCGCTCGCGAGCCGGGAGCCTGCCACGGTGACCGAGCGCGCTCCGGCGACTTCCACGGGGGCGACCACGACCTCGGAGCCCTCGGTGATGCCGAGGTTCGACAGCGTCACGTCGTCCATCAGAACCACGCCGGGCAGGCCGTCACCGGCTGCGGCGAGCGCGGCGCTCACCCGCGCGCCGGTGAGCCGCACGGCGTCCCATGCGCGCAACCCGAGTGCGTCGAGCACTTCGGGATGCAGCCGGACGACGCCGCGACGGGTGTCGAGCGCGGACGGGGACAGCCGTGCCGTCAGCGTGATCACGCATCCGAGCCTAGTGGCAGGAACGCGCCGGGGACGGGCTACGGACGGTGGTGACGGCGCAGCCCGATCTGGCGCCAGCCGCGGCGGCGCACCGTGCTCGGCGAGTGACCGTTCGCGTCAGCCGCCACCTTCGTGGGGTCGAAGCCGTTGCGTCGCGGCAACCGGACCGCGCGCATGGCAGCACCGGCCACCCGGCCGTGCAACGGCTGACGCAGGCCGAGGCGCCGTGCCGCGACGCCGTGCGCCCGTCGGATCGCACGGCGGTCGGCCGCCGGGACGGCCCACGCCTCCGGGTGCTTGGCGAGCCACTGGCATCGGCGCACCGCGTACGGGATGTGGCCCAGGTAGACGACCATCGCGGCGATCAGCGCGGCCAGCGGGTAGGTGATGATCGCGGCCGCCAGCAGGCCGACCAGCACGAGCAACGGGGCCACCGCCCGCGGCGGCACCTTGATGCTCTTCACCGACAAGGTCGGGATGCGGCTGATCAGCAGCGCGGAGATGGCAACGGTCCACACCATCACCACAGGCGTCGACGACCACCAGCCGCCGTGTCCGAGCTGCTCGTCGAGGATCAGCGGCAGCAGGAGCAGCAGACCGCCCGCCGGGGCGGGCACGCCCACGAAGAACTCCTTGGCGTACGGCGGTTGCTCGACCTCGAGCAGCGTGTTGAAGCGCGCCAGCCGCAGCACCATGCAGACGGCGAATATCAACGAGACGACCCAGCCCGCGCGGTCGTCGACGACTTCGAAGCGCCACACGTAGACCACGAGCGCGGGTGCGACGCCGAAGGAGATGGCGTCGGCGAGGGAGTCCAGCTCGGCGCCCATCTTGCTGGTGGCGTCCAGCAGCCGGGCGATGCGGCCGTCGAGACCGTCGAACACCGCCGCGGCGGCGATCGCGCCGATCGCCGCGGCGTACATGCCGGTCAGCGCGAACTGGACCGAGGACAGTCCGGCGCACATCGCGAGCACGGTGATCGCGTTGGGCAGCAGCCGCACAGCCGGCGTGCTGGATGCCACGTGTCAGCCCTCCGGAAGCTCGGCAAGAACGGTTTCGCCGCCGATGGTCCGCTGACCGGCCTCGACCAGCGCGCGGCTGCCGCGCGGCACGTAGACGTCGACCCGCGAACCGAAGCGGATCAGGCCGTACGTCTGGCCCGCGGTGACCTTCTCGCCTTCGGAGACCTCGCAGACGATGCGACGGGCGATCAGGCCCGCGATCTGCACGACCACGACGTCGTGGCCGGACACGGTGCGCAGCAGCACCGTGTTGCGCTCGTTGTCCTCGCTCGCCTTGTCCAGGTCCGCGGACAGGAACTTGCCGGGACGGTAGGACACCTGGCGGATCTCACCGTCGGCGGGGATTCGCTGCACGTGCACGTCGAACACGGACAGGAAGACGCTGATGCGCAGCATCGGCTCCGTGCCGAGACCCAGCTCCGCGGGCGGGGCTGCCTCGGCGACGTGTGAGACCGTGCCGTCAGCGGCTGCGACCGCGATGTTGTCGCGCCGGGGCGTGACCCGCTTCGGCTCGCGGAAGAACCACGCGACCCAGGCGGTGACGAGGGCGCCGACCACACCGGCGCGGCGGGAGAACCGCCGCAACAGGAAGGTGGCAACCGCTCCGCCGGCTACGAACGGGCGTCCGGCCGGGTGCATCGGGGGGACGACACCCCGTGCGAGGTCGATGAAGTGGGACACGGCACCGTTGTGGTTGTCGCTGGTCATCTCTTCCGGAAGTCCGTAGCTCTCGGCGTCATTCGGGCGGGCGACAACACGCTACGCCAGACGAGCAACTCTCCTCGTGCGGCCAGCCCGTGCATCCCCCGACGAATGCACGCGCCGACCGTACGTCCAGCACCACCACTGTAATCCGGGTCACAGACCTGGATCAATGTCGGCACGTGAGCGCTCGATCACATCCGGTCACGTCGGAGAAAGCTCAGCTCGGCCAGCTCCCCTGGACGACGGCGCCTCTGCCGGGTTCCGCGCCGACGGCGCGACCAGTTGCTGCGCGTTCAATTCTGCCCCGTCCGGGAGGCGCACGGTTCACGGGCCGCCCCGGTCGAGCACGAAGGACCTCCAGTTCCCCGTGGCCCGACGAAACGTCAGGCGGGGGAGTGCAGGAAGTGGACGGTCACGTCGGCACCCGCGGGCAGCTCGGTGACGTCCTCGGGGACCTCGATCAGGCAGTTCGCCACCGCCAGTGAGGACAGCAGGTGCGAGCCCGGTCCGCCGACGGGCGTGACGACCTCGCCGGACTCGGGGTCGTAGGCCCCCCGGCGGTACTGTCGCCTGCCGGCGGGGGAGCTGATCGCGGTGCTGATCGCGGCGCGCGCGGTCGGCCGCTCCACCTGCGTCTGCCCCATCGACGCGAGCAGTGCCGGGCGGACGAACACCTCGAAGGACACCTGCGCGCTGACCGGGTTGCCGGGGAGCGTCGCCACCGGCACGCCCTCGTAGCGGCCGGCGCCCTGCGGGCCGCCCGGCTGCATCGCGACCTTGGTGAACTCCACCCCGCGGCCGGTGAACGCGTCCTTGACGACCTCGTACGCGCCGGCGCTCACGCCGCCGGAGGTGACCACCAGGTCCGCACCGGCGAGGTGCGGGGCGATCGTCGCGTGGAACTGCTCCACGTCGTCCGGCACGAAGCGCAGCAGTTCGGCCTCGCCACCCGCCTCGCGGACGGCCGCGGCGAGCATCACGCCGTTGGACTCGTAGATCTGGCCCGGCCGCAGCGGCGTACCCGGTGCGACCAGTTCCGTCCCCGTCGAGAGCACGAGCACGCGCGGTCGCCTCCGCACGGGCAGCTCGGCGAAGCCCAGCGCGGCGGCGAGGCCCAGTTGCGCGGCCCGCAACGGCTGCCCGGCGGTGAGCACCCGGCTGCCGATGGCCACGTCGTCGGCCTCCCTGCGCACATTCGTCCCCGGTCGGACGGAGCCGAACAGCCGCACCTGCTCGGTACCGGCGTCGGTCAGTTCCACCTGGATCACCGCGTCGGCGCCCTCCGGCACGGGAGCGCCGGTCATGATGCGGTGCACGGTGCCCGGCTTCAGGAGGGTGGAGTCGGTGCGACCGGCGGGGATGTCGTCGGCCACCGGGAGCTCCACGGGGTGCTCCGTCGTGGCTCCGGACAGGTCGGCGGACCGCACCGCGTAGCCGTCCATCGCGGAGTTGTCGAAGGGCGGCAACGAGACGGGCGCGACGAGGTCCTCGGCCAGCACCAGGCCGAGGCACTCGGTGATCGGCAGGTGCACGACCGGCATCAGCCCGACCAGTTCGGCGACCCGCGCCTTGTGATCAGCGACTCTGGTGAGGAAGTTCGACACGGCGTGCATCCTCCTCCGCCCGTGCAACACTGCTCCAACTGGCCGACGAAGTGATCACGGAGGGGAATCTTGCAGGTCCGCACCCGTCACACGCCGGCCTTCGGAGTCGCGCGGTTGGTCCTCGCCAGCACCGAGCCCGTCCTGGTGGAGCCGGCGTCGGTGTTCGCGACGAGCTACGGCGTCGGATTCGACGCGAAGAGCCTGCGCGGTAAAGGTGTCGCGCTGTGCACAGCGGGGCCGGAGGGCGGCTGGGTCGATGTCGCTCCGCCGTTGCCCGGAGATCTGCACGTCCTCGAGTTGGAGGGCGCGATCGGGTGGTGCGTGGCCAAGCAGAGCTGGCTCGCCGCGTCGAGCACGGTCAACATGGACCCCGCCGCCCCACCACTGCGCGCGCTCTTCGGCGGCGACAACGGTTTCCTCAACTACGTGCACGGCCAGGGCCCGGTCGTCCTGGCGTGCTACGGGACCCTGGACGTGGTCACGCTGGAGGCCGGTGAGCTCGTGACGCTGGACAGCGGCCACGTCGTCGGGTTCGCGGACACCGTCCAGTGCCGGCTGCGGGCGCACACCCAGGAGGGCTCGCAGTCCGTCCGGACCGGACACGGGCTCGTCTTCGACTTCGCCGGGCCGGGGCTCGTGCTGACCCAGACCCGGAGCCCGCGCAGGCTGGTCAGCTGGTTGCGGAACAACCAGCTGAGCTCGCGTTCATGACTCCGTGAGGAGATATCCGCCAGTCCGTCCTTCTTCTGGCGTTGCGATTCAGATGGACGGCTTCCGGGCCTCGACCGAGGGGAACCGGGTCGAGTTCGAGATCCAGGCCGGAGGGGACGGCCGCAGCCAGGCGTCGGACGTTCGCAAGGCTTGACCCTCACGTGTGACGGCATTTCGGAGAGGTGGTGTTCGCCGAACCGCCCGCGTGGCCGATCCGGTGACCGTTAGGCTGCGCTGCGTGTCGGAGGACCTGAGCGGGCGGCGTCTTGGCCACTACCGCATCGACGGTGTGCTCGGCCGGGGCGGCATGAGCGTCACGTACAAAGCCACGGACGTCAGACTCGGGCGCAAGGTCGCGCTCAAGGTCATCGGCGAGCACCTCACCGCGGATGCCGAGTTCCGGGAACGCTTCGTCGACGAGGCGCGCAACACCTCGGCGATCGACCACGCGAACATCGTTCCGCTGTACGACTTCGACGAGGTCGACGGCCTGCTCTACATCGCGATGCGACTCGTCGACGGCTCCGACCTGGCGAGCCACATCAAGGACGGCCCGCTCGCGCCGGCCAGGACGCTGACGTTGCTCGGTCAGGTGGCCGAAGCGCTGGACATGCTCCACGGCAAGGGCCTCGTGCACCTCGACGTCAAGCCGGCCAACGTCCTGGTGACGACCAAGGAGGCCTTGCGCGAGCACGTCTACCTCGCAGACTTCGGCCTCACCCGGCGCGGCGCCACCGGTCACCGCACGCGCACCGGAGACTTCCTCGGCTCGCCGACCTACGCCGCGCCCGAGCACCTGCGCGGTGAGCCGGTCGACGGCCGCACCGACGGCTACGCCCTGGCGTGCATGCTCTTCGCGTGCCTGTCCGGCCGTCCACCGTTCCAGGGCAACGTCCAAGACGTCATCCAGGGTCATCTGGGCTCGGAGATCCCGGCCCTGACCTCGTTGGTGATGCTGCCCAGCGGCATCGACGACGTCCTGCGCAAGGGCACCGCGAAGGATCCGAACCAGCGTTACGCCACGTGCCAGGAGTTCGTCAACGCGGCCCGCGTGGCCCTCGCGCCGGTTGCCCGGCCGGGCACGCCGCCGCCGCTGCTGCGCCAGGGCGCCGGTGATTCACCGCAGTCGCAGCCCGTGCCCGTGCAGCAGCCGCAGTCGGCCCCCGTACCGGTGCAGCAGGCGCGGACCGGTCCGCACACCGGTGCGCAGCCGGCGCTGACCCCTCCGCCCGGTCATCCGCAGCAACAATTCCAGCAACGGCCGGTCGGCTACCAGCAGTCGCAGCTCGCGGACCCCGTCCGGCTCCGTCCGCCCGCCCAGGTCGGCAGCAGCGCGTTCACCAACACCGGAAACGCCAGGCCCGTGTGGGTCGCGCCGGTGGCCGCGGGTGCGGTGGCGCTCGCGGTCATCGTCGTGCTCGTGATGATCCTGACCCCTGGCGACGAGCCGGCGAGGGGACCCGGCAGCTCACCCACGACCGGTCAGTCGATCCAGGTCGGGGGTCCGACCGGGAGCAGCCGACCGCTGCCCACGAGCGTGCCCGTGAAGCCCAGCCGTTGACCTGCCCTTCTTGCACTCGGCCCCGGCGAGTGCTAAACACGAACTGGCACTCGGACCACCTGAGTGCCAAGCATGTGAGGCTGGGACGGTGAGGCCGTCCACCGGGGAGTTCCCCGGTGTCGGTCGTCCGTCGCGGGCACCGAGCCTGGCCGAAGCACTGTGTTCCGCTGCGGGCATACGTCCGCAGTGGCCCCCAATCCACATCAGGCGGAGGAACACACCGCAATGGCCAAGATGATCGCGTTCAACGAGGAAGCCCGCCGCGGTCTTGAGCGCGGCATGAACACCCTCGCTGATGCCGTCAAGGTGACCCTCGGCCCCAAGGGCCGGAACGTCGTGCTCGAGAAGAAGTGGGGCGCGCCGACCATCACCAACGACGGCGTCTCCATCGCGAAGGAGATCGAGCTCGAGGACCCCTGGGAGAAGATCGGGGCCGAGCTGGTCAAGGAAGTCGCGAAGAAGACTGACGACGTCGCCGGTGACGGCACCACGACCGCGACCGTGCTCGCCCAGGCGCTGGTGCGCGAGGGTCTGCGCAACGTGGCCGCCGGCGCCAACCCGCTGGCCCTCAAGCGCGGCATCGAGCAGGCCGTCGAGGCCGTCGCCGAGCAGCTGCTGAAGAGCGCCAAGGAGGTGGAGACCAAGGAGCAGATCGCTGCCACCGCCTCCATCTCCGCCGCTGACCCCACCATCGGTGAGCTGATCGCCGAGGCCATGGACAAGGTCGGCAAGGAAGGCGTCATCACCGTCGAGGAGAGCAACGCACTCGGCCTGGAGCTCGAGCTCACCGAGGGCATGCGCTTCGACAAGGGCTACGTGTCGGCGTACTTCGTGACCGACCCGGAGCGCCAGGAAGCGACCCTGGACGACCCGTACATCCTGCTCTACGGCTCGAAGATCTCCACGGTGAAGGACCTGCTCCCGCTGCTGGAGAAGGTCATGCAGTCCGGCAAGCCGCTGCTGATCATCGCCGAGGACGTCGAGGGCGAGGCCCTGGCCACCCTGGTCGTCAACAAGATCCGCGGCACCTTCAAGTCCGTCGCCGTCAAGGCTCCGGGCTTCGGTGACCGCCGCAAGGCGATCCTGCAGGACATCGCGATCCTCACCGGTGGTCAGGTCATCACCGAGGACGTGGGCCTCAAGCTGGAGAACGCCGACCTCTCGCTGCTCGGTCGCGCCCGCAAGGCCGTCGTGACCAAGGACGAGACCACGATCGTCGAGGGTGCGGGCGACCCGGAGCAGATCCAGGGCCGCGTGAACCAGATCCGCGCCGAGATCGAGAAGAGCGACTCGGACTACGACCGCGAGAAGCTGCAGGAGCGGCTGGCCAAGCTGGCCGGCGGCGTGGCCGTCATCAAGGCCGGCGCGGCGACCGAGGTCGAGCTCAAGGAGCGCAAGCACCGCATCGAGGACGCGGTGCGCAACGCCAAGGCCGCCGTCGAGGAGGGCATCGTCGCCGGTGGTGGCGTGGCTCTGCTCCAGGCTGCTGAGGCAGCTTTCGCGAGCCTGAAGCTGGAGGGCGACGAGGCCACCGGTGCCAACATCGTCAAGGTCGCCAGCGAGGCTCCGCTGAAGCAGATCGCCGTGAACGCCGGCCTCGAGGGTGGCGTCGTGGTGGAGAAGGTCAAGGGCCTCAAGCCGGGCGAGGGCCTGGACGCGGCCACCGGTGAGTACAAGGACCTGGTCGCGGCCGGCATCATCGACCCGGCCAAGGTGACCCGTTCCGCGCTGCAGAACGCGGCGTCGATCGCGGCCTTGTTCCTCACCACCGAGGCCGTCGTGGCCGACAAGCCGGAGAAGAACGCTGCACCCGCGGGCATGCCCGAGGGCGGCGGCATGGACTTCTGATCCACGCTTGAACCGCTGAGGGCCGGATGCGCGATGCGCGTCCGGCCCTCAGGTCTTTCCAGCGGACTACAACACGATCGTGGGCGTGACCACCGTCTTCCCGCGCTTGCCGCGCGAGTCCACCAGGTGCACCACGATCTGGGTCGTGCCCGTCGGCACGTCCGCCAGCACGAACCGCCCGCCGTCGTCGGCCGTCGTCGTGCTCGATTCGTGCTCGGCGACCCGCACCTCGACGGTGTGCTCACCGGCCGGGACGAGCCAGCCGTCGATCCGGTGCCGCTCGCCCGCGGTCGTGAAGTTGACCATCAGCGTCAGGTTGTCCACCGTGAACGTGATCGTTCCGGGCTCCCCGCCGCGAACTCCGGCGAACGTTCCGCCACGTACCCAGCGTGCGACCTCGACGTCGAGGTTCTCCAGCGCCATCGCGAATTGGACCCGGTCCACCAGGTCGGCGGGTGGCGGGTCCAATTCGTCGACCAGACGTGTCAACGCGGTGAGGACGGCGGTGTCCTCGTGGCCTCTGCGGTCATCGCGCGGGTTGATGTCGTTCACCGCGATCCTCCTTCCGTTTCGAGAAGTCCACGCAGCAAGGTCAGGCACCGTCCCCTGGTGGGGCCGATGCTGCCGCGTGGCATGCCCAGCGCCTCGGCGACCGCCCGGTACTCGGCGCGTCCGGCGAGGACGGTGAGTCGAAGCAGTTCCTGGCAGCGTTCGTTGAGCCGGCCGAACGCCGTCCACAGGCGTCGGTCGCGGTCGTCCCGGAGCACAGCGTCCTCCGGCAGCCCGGTCTGGCTCTCCAGTTGGTCTGCGACCTCTCCCGACAGCGGTACTTCCTCTTTGCCGGACGGCCAGGTTCGTCGCGCCTCACGACGTGCCGTGACCACGAGCCAGCCGACCAGAGCACGGGGTTCGTGCAGCCTGTCGATGTGACGCACCAGCGCGAGCCAGACCGTCTGCACCACGTCCTCCGCGGTGTTGCGGTCCAGCCCGTTCCCCCTGGCCACGTGCCACACCAGCGGGGTCAGCTCGGCCACGAGCACGTCCATCGCCTTCCGGTCACCAGCACGAGCGGCGACGATGCAGGCGGCGTGACGTGCCGTGCCGTCCAGCCCCTCCCACGGCGGATGGCCGTTCGCCGTGTGCAGTTCGTTCACACAACACCTCCGATCGGCCGTCCTGGGCCGACGCCGTTTGCCAGAAGAAGAGAGACGACTGGGCAGTGGATACCAAAACCACTCGGAAGGAGCAGCTCCGCACCCGCTCGGGAACGTCCTTCTCGCTCCGCCGATGCCTCTGCACTGATGCGTCTGCGCCGAAGCGGCCCGTGGTGCCCCCCTCTCACCACGGGCCGCTGACGTGGACGGCCCCTCGCCGATCGGCACCCCTCGAAGCCGATCGAACTCCGTCCAGCTCCCCTCGAGGCGAGTTGCGCCCCGCCGGTTCGCACCGGTCACCAGTTCAAGAGCGGGCAGAGCCGCAGTGGATACGTCGAACATTCGCCGAGCGGGAAAGCCGTCGCGCAGCACGCTCCGGTGACCCGGTCCCCGCACGCTCACGCCGGGTGTGCGCGTCGACTGGATCACGGTGTGAAACGGTTGTCCACGACTGTGGATGGTCATGTGGATTCCGGTTATGGTCCAGACCATGCTCGAGGTCATCGCGCTCGACGCGACGGATGCCGAAGCGGCGCAAGCAGGTGGGGCGGACCGGTTGGAACTGGTCGCGGACATGTCGTCCGACGGACTGACGCCCCCGGAGTCCGTGGTGCGCGAGGTCCTGGCGGCCACGGATCTCCCGGTGCGGGTGATGCTGCGTGATGCGGCGGGCTTCGCACCGGCCGATCTGCCCGCGCTGTGCGGCACCGCGGCGTCGCTGCGGGAGGCGGGAGCGAGTGAGTTCGTGCTGGGCTTCCTGACCGGAGCGCGACTGGTCGACAGGCGCGCCTGCGCCGCAGTCCTCGCTGAGATCGAGGGGTGTCGCTGGACCTTCCACCGGGCGCTGGACAACGCCGAGGACCCGCTCGTCGCGTGGTCGGTCGCCGAAGGACTCGGCTGCGACACCGTGCTGGCCGCGGGCAGCCCGCACGGCGTGGAGGACGGCATGCCCGTGCTGCAGGAGTTGGCGGTGAGGCAGGCTCGTCACCAGGTCGCGTTGTTGGTCGGCGGTGGCCTGCGCGCTGATCACGTCGCCCCGCTGCGCGCCGCGGGCGTGAACGGCTTCCACGTGGGCAGTGCGGTCAGGCCCGGCGGCTGGGGTGCCCCGCTGGACGCCGCGGCCGTGCGCACCTGGGCCGACCTCGTGTCCGCGCCGGCCGGCCGGAGGAGTGCCGACTGATGGGTGTTCGCCGCACAGGCGGACCTGTGGAGCGAGCACCTCGACTCGCCCCGGCGGCCCGACCACACGGCGTTTCCCGGCGCACCCCGCTAGCGGACGTTCCCGCAGCTCACAAGGCCTCCTCGGGCATGAGGATCCAGCAGGCGAGGTAGAGCAGCGCGCCGGCGCCGAACCCGAACAGGGTGGCGGCGACGAGCAGGATCCGCAGCAGCGCGGCGTCCACGCCGAACAGCTTCGCGACACCGCCGCAGACACCGGCGACCATGCGGTCGTCCCGGCTGCGGCGCAGCTTCTTGACCTTGTCGGTGGTCTCGTTCAGCAAGTCGTTCGTCATGGGTGCAAGACTGCTCGGAGCGGCCGTCCGGGACATCGGGGATCAACCCCGGCCTCACCCGGAATCGGACCCTGAGCCTTACCCTCGGGGCATGAGCATGGTCGACGTCGCGTCGCCGGAGGACCTGTCCGCCAGTCTGGACCGGGTCGGTTACCTGCCCGATGCGGGAATCGCGACCGCCGCGTTCCTGGCGCTGCGGATGCACCGGCCGTTGTTCTGCGAAGGTGAGCCGGGCACCGGCAAGACGTCCCTGGCCCTTGCGCTGGCGCAGGCGCTGGACGTGCCGCTGATCAGGCTGCAGTGCCACGAGGGCATCGACGCCTCGCAAGCGCTCTACGACTGGGACTTCCCGCGGCAGTTGCTGCACCTGCGCGCGCTGGAGGCCTCCTCGACCGGCGCGCTGGACGCCGAAGCCGCGGAGGCATCGCTGTACACGCGGAGGTTCCTGCTGTCCCGGCCGCTGCTGCGTGCCCTGGAAGAGGCGCCGTGCGTGCTGCTCGTCGACGAGGTGGACCGGGCGGACGACGAGTTCGAGGCGTTCCTGCTGGAGGTGCTCGGCGAGAACTCGGTCAGCATCCCCGAGTTGGGTGAGGTGCGTGCGGAGGTCCCGCCTCTGGTCGTGCTCACGTCCAACCGCACGCGCGAGGTGCACGACGCGCTCAAGCGGCGGTGTCTATACCACTGGCTCGAGCACCCGGACCTGATGCGCGAGGTCGCGATCCTGCGCCGCAGGCTGCCGGGGATCTCCGAACAGCTCGCCGCCCAGGTCGCCTCCGCGGTGCGCCGCCTGCGCGGGCTGGAGCTGCTGAAGCCGCCAGGCGTCGCGGAATCACTCGACTGGGCGCAAGCGCTGCTGGCGCTGGGGCGCACCGAGCTCGATGCCGAGGCGGCGGCGGTGACGCTGGGAGCGGTGCTGAAGTACCGGGAGGACGCTGACCGGGCGATCGCTGCGAAGGTGATCGGGCCGTAGAGCATTCGATCGCGTGTGCGTGCACAATCGGGGGATGAGCGGCGCGGATCCGCTGGCGGGATACGTCGGGTTCACCCACGCCTTGCGTGAGGCCGGGCTGGGATGCGGGCCGGACCGGGTGCAGGCCTACCTGAAGGCGATCGGGCACCTCGACCCCGGTGAGAGGGACGAGCTGTACTGGGCCGGTCGTCTCACGCTGTGCTCCGAGCCGGACGACCTGCCTCGCTACCACGCCGCGTTCAGCGCCTGGTTCGGCGGCGAGGAAGCACCGCCGCCGAGGCCGAGAGTTCCGCGCGCGACCCGCATGGCGGCGCTCCTCGCACCGCCGGAGGGTTCGCAGTCCCAGGCCGACAACCCGTTGCGCGTCGCGGCGAGCGACGTGGAAGTCCTGCGCCGCAAGGACATCGCCACCCTGACCGCCGCCGAGCGGGCGCACCTCAGGGAACTCATGACGCAGCTGGCCCCGGTGCCACCCCGCCGCCGGGCGCTGCGCCGCCGCCCCAGCCGCAGCGGCGAGATCGATCCCGCACGCACCCTGCGCGCGATGCTGGCCGCGGGCGGAGAGCCCACCCGGCCTCGTCACCGCGCCGCCGGTGTCCGTCCGAGGCGGGTCGTGCTCCTGATCGACGTCTCCGGCTCGATGAG
>DASYMV010000143.1:0-23521 GCA_036008865.1 Pseudonocardiaceae bacterium
CTCGCCGACCGTCGTGCCACCGGAGGACGGCGGGGCCATGCCGTACACGTCGAGTCCGCGGTAGCTCGTCCTGCTCGGCTCGCGCACGGGTGCGGTGTAGTCGGCCAGGTCGGCTGCGGTGAGCTTGCCAGGACGCACGACCCGCTTGGCGGCGGGATCGACCGGCGGCTGCCGCACGGTGCGCACCAGGTCACGGCCGATGTCCCCGCGGTACAGCTCGTCGACGCCGCCCCGCCCGAGCTCGTGGTAGGTGTCGGCGAGGTCGGGGTTGCGGAATCGGCTGCCGACGTCGGGAGCCTTGCCTCCTGGCAGGTACAGCGCGCGGGTGGCCGGGAAGTCGCCGAACCGTGCGGCGTTCTCGGTCACCTGGCGGTTGAACGTCGTGTCGACGGTGAAGCCTCGGCGGGCCAACTGCTCCGCGGGTGCCATCGCCTCGCGCAGCGACAGGCTGCCCCAGCGCTCGAGCGCCTCCTGCCAGGTCAGCGGTGTGCCGGGAACGCCGACGGACAGGCCGCTGGTGACCGCCTCGTCGAATCCGATCGCCTTGCCGTTCTCGACGAAGAGGTTGGGGTCCGCCGACGCGGGTGCGGTCTCGCGCCCGTCCAGTGCGGACACCCGGTGCGTGCGCGCGTCGTAGTGGACGAGGAAGCCGCCGCCCCCGATGCCCGCGGAGAACGGATCGGTCACGCCCAGCGCCGCCGCGGTGGCCACGGCGGCGTCGACCGCGTTGCCGCCGCGCCGCAACACGTCGACGCCGATCTGCGAAGCGTTCGCGTCGATGCTCGACACCGCGCCGCCCCAGCCGGTCGCCTCCGGGGTCCTCGCGGCCTGCTGATCTGCGTGCGCCGTGGTCGGCAGCACCAGGGTGAACGCGGTGAGGAGCGCAACGGCGCAGACGCGGATCATGACGTCCCTTCCTACTCCCCCTGGCGGGGTCAGAGAACCTCCAACGGATCCAACTTGATGCGCACCGGATCGGGATCCTTGCGCGCGGTGCGCACACCGAGTGCCTCGGCGAGCACTCCCGCGAGCGCCCTCCCCTCGGCACGGCTCACCCGGACCAGTGCACGCTCCTTCTGCCCGTCCTCGCCGAGTGGCACCGGGCCCAGAATCTCACCGCTCGGAGGCAACCGCAGGCCGTCGATCACTGCCGCCACCGCGTCCGGGGACCCGTCGACGGTCGCCATCCGCACAGCCGGCGGAAAGCCCAGTTCGGTACGGGCCGCGAGTTCCTGGCTCGCGTGCCAGACCGGGTCCCAGCGCACCAGCGCCTGTACGGGCGTCAGGGAGGACTCCGCGATGACCACGACGCGGCCACCGCCCGATTTGACCAGGCCCGCAGCGGTCATCCAGCGGCGCAGCGCCTCCTCGGAGGCACGCAGGTCCGCCCGGCCGAGCAGCGCCCAGCCGTCCAGCAGGAGCACCGCACCGTAGCCGCCCTCGGCCACCGGCTCGGCTCCCGGCGTGGCGACGACCAGCGCGGGACTCCCGGGTACGGAGGAGAGGACCTCGTCACCACCGGACGTGCGCACGGGAACGCCGGCGAAGGCGCGTCCCAACTCCTCGGCCGTGCGGCGGGCACCGATCACCACCGCGCGCAGCTTGCGCGACCCGCACGCCGGGCACCGGTACGCGGCCTCGGTGGCGCCGCACCAGCGGCAGTGGGCCGGACGTGGCATGCCGCCGTCGGTGCCCCCCGGCAGCGCGAGCGGGCCCGCGCAGCGGCGGCACCGCGCGGGTGTGCGGCAGTTCCCGCAGGCCAAGGCTGGCACGTAACCGCGTCTGGGAACCTGGACGAGCACCGGCGCCTTCTCGGCGAGCGCGGCACGGGCGGCGTCGAAGGCCATCGACGGCAGCCGCGCCGAGCGGGCGGCAGGATCTTTGGTGAGCTGCCAGTCGTCGTCGCCGACCGAGGTGACCCTCGGCGCCACCGCGCGCAGCGTGTCCCGCGCGGCGACGATCTCGTGCGCCCAGCCGCTGTCGACGAGCAACTGCGCCTCCGCGGTGCGGGCGAACCCGCCGACCAGCAGTGCCGCGCCGCTGAGATGCGCCCGCTGAACCAGCACGTCCCGCACGTTGGGATAGGGCATGCGCGGTTCGCAGTGCAGGTCGTCGCCGTCGTCCCACACGACGAGGAGGCCGGGATCGGCCACCGGCGCGAACGCCGTCGCACGGGTGCCGATGACCACCCGCACGGCGCCACGGCGCACGGCGAGCCAGCGCTTGTAGCGTTCCGACGGCCCGAGATCCGCGGAGAGCGTGACGACCCCGGCCTCACCGAGGACAGCGGTGCAGGCGGCGTGCAGTCGCGCGACGTCGCGGTGGTCCGGGACGACGAGCACGACGCCCTTGCCGGTGCTCGCGACCGTCGCCGCCGCCTCGGCGAGCCGCGCGGGCCAGTCCTCCGCGGGCAGCGCCTGCCACACCGCGTGCGCGGCACGTCCGGCCCGCAGCGCGTCGAGGTACGAGCCACCGCGGGGGTAGCGGGTCCAGCCGGTGTCGGCGGGCGCTTCGGGGAGCGGCGCCGGCTCGGGTGAAGGTTGCCCCTCAGCCCTCGCGTGCCGGGGCGGGACGGCCAGGCGCAGCACGTCGATCAGGGTGCCGGCGTATCGGTCGGCGACGGTCCTCGCGAGCTCGCCGAGCTGGGGCGAGAGGACCGGCTCCGGCGAGACGACCCGCTCGATGAACATCAGCTTCTTGCCGTACTCGGAGTTGTCGACCCGTTCCAGCAGGAATCCGTCGACGAGTTGACCTGCGAACCGCACGCGGACCCGGCAACCCGGCACCGCGTCCGCGTCGAGGTCAGTGGACACCTGGTAGTCGAACGTCCGGTCGAGATGCGCGAGCGGCACGTCGACGCAGACCTTCGCGACAGGCAGGCGCTCAGCGGACACACGTTCCCCGCGCCTCGCCGTCGCCCTGCTCGCCATGCTCGCTGGTCTACCAGAGGGCACCGACCATCAGCGGACCCGGTCCGCTGGTTTTGACCGATTTCACGCCGCCGGGCAACGCTTCGGCGGTCCGTTGCAGCTCAAAGGTCGTGAATGAAAAGGAGTGCCATGACACTCACGACCCCACTCACCCGGAAACGCTCTGCTCGCCGTTCTCGACATGGCCGGCCAACCGACGGAGAAAGGCCGGCTCCTCCACCACCGACACCGTGAAGTCGTACCAGCCCGAATCGGTCGGCCACGGCACGACCCTGCGCTGTCCTGGCCGGACCGCAAGACGCCTGTCCCCCACCACGAACGTCAGCGCCTTCGCACCACCGTTGACCAGCGTGAGCACCACCGTGCGACTGTGCCCCTGCACCGCGGACGACACCTCCGCGACGCCGTCGACCGCACCGGAGAACTCCCGCCGGAAACCGTTGGGCCCCAGCAGGGTGAACCGGTAAGCGTCTCCCTGCACCGCCACGTCGTGCGCGACGGACGACGCCACGTCGAAGTGCACCGGCGCCTCGGCCTCGCCGGCGTAGGGGAACAGGGCGAGGTGCACGCTCGCCGCACCGGAATTGCGCATCGACAGCCGCGCGGAACGTCCGGACATCCGGACGTCCGCATCGGGCTGGTACGGCAACGGACGCGCGCGGCGCGCGCCGCTCTCCTGCGAGGGCATGCGCTGGTCGGCCGGCGGGGCCGGGCGCCAACGGCCGCTGAAGGGCGGCACCGGCCCCGGCTTGCCGATCTCCGGTCGCTCACCTCCGCGCGAGAAGTCGAACGCGGAGGTGAGATCACCCGACACGGTCCGACGCCAGTCGCTGATGTTCGGCTCGCGAACGCCGAGCCAGGCCTCCACGAAGCGGATCATCGAGGTGTGGTCGAACACCTGCGAGCACACGTAGCCGCCGACGGTCCACGGCGACACCACGGTCATCGGCACACGCAGACCCAGCCCTGTCGGCCGGTCACCGACGTACTCGTCCGTCGCGCGGAGCGGCGGACGGGGCGGCGGCACGTGGTCGAAGTAGCCGTCGTTCTCGTCGTAGGTGATGAAGAGCGCCGTCGACTCCCACACCGAAGGGTTGGAGGCCAGCGCGTCCAGCACCTGGTAGGTGATCGAGGCACTCGCCGCGGGCGATGACGCGCCAGGGTGTTCGGAGTCCACGGAGGACGGGACGAGGTACGACACCTGAGGCAGTCGTCCGGCTTCCACGTCGGCGCGGAACGTGGCCGCGAGTTGCTGCGGGCGGGCGCGGCGCAGGCCGCGGTCGTACAGGCTCCGCTCCCCCCGACCCAGTGCGGCGACGCCCTGTTCCAGCTTTGCCAGCAGCGATTCCCGTTCAGGCCCCGAAGCGCTGGACACGGCCGCGTAGAAGGAGTCGAGGCTCTTGAAGTCCCCCGCGAAAGCCAGCACCTCGCGGGCGATCTGCTTGAACCGCACGAAGAACTCGAGGTTGTTGTCCTGGTAGTTGTCCCACTCCTGGTACACCCGCCAGGACCGCCCCGCAGCCTCCAGCCGCTGCGCGTAGGTGGTCCAGTCGTAGCCGGCGTGCGTGTCCTCGGCGTAGGCGTCGTTCCCGACCGCCCGCCGGGCACCTCCTGGCTCGAAGCCGGTGTAGCCGCTCACGAAGTAGTTCCGGTTCGGGCTCGTCGAACTCGGCACCGAGCAGTGGTAGGCGTCGCACAGGGTGAACGTGTCGGCCAACTCGTAGTGGAACGGCAGGTCCTCGCGGTCGTAGAACGCCATGGTGGCCGGGCTCTTGGCGCCGATCCAGCCGTCGTGCCACCCACTGCGCAGCGCGCGGTGACCGCCGTCCCAACTGTGGTCGAGGTCCCCGATGTACTGCACGTCGTGGCTGCCGGCCGCCTCGCGCACGGAGAACGGAAGCACGCGACCTGCCGCACCGGGTTGCGAGAACACGCTCTGCCCGTCCGGCAGCACCAGCGCGTTTCGGTCACCGAAGCCGCGAACGCCCCGTAGCGTGCCGTAGTAGTGGTCGAACGAGCGGTTCTCCTGCATCAGCAGGACGACGTGCTTGATCGCCCGCAACCCGCCCGGCCGGGGCTCACGGGCGAGGGCGGCGTGCACCGACGGCGGGAGCAGTGATCCGGCGACAGCGGCACCGGTCGCCGCGAGCAGGGTGCGGCGGGAGACCTCGAAAGTCATGACTGAAACGTCTAGACCTCGAAGATGACCTCGAACCGAAGGCCAGGCACACGTTCGGGCCCACAGTGCGTGAATTCACGCGCTGTGGGCCCGAACGGCAACATCAGGCGCCTGCGGCCCTGCGCAGAGCCTCGACACGGTCCGTGTGCTCCCACGGGAGGTCGAGATCGGTGCGACCGAAGTGCCCGTACGCGGCGGTCGGCGCGTAGATCGGCCGGAGCAGGTCCAGGTCGCGGATGATCGCGGCCGGACGCAGGTCGAACACCTCGGTGATCGCGGCCTGGATCTTCGACGGGTCGACGGTCTCGGTGCCGAAGGTCTCGACGAAGAGACCGACCGGTGCGGCCTTGCCGATCGCGTACGCGACCTGCACCTCGAGGCGCGTCGCCAGCCCAGCCGCGACGGCGTTCTTGGCCACCCAGCGCATGGCGTAGGCCGCGGAGCGGTCGACCTTCGACGGGTCCTTGCCCGAGAACGCGCCGCCACCGTGCCGCGCCATGCCGCCGTAGGTGTCAACGATGATCTTGCGACCGGTCAGGCCCGCGTCGCCCATCGGGCCACCGATGACGAAGCGACCGGTCGGGTTGACCAGCAGTCGGACGTCGGAGGTGTCGATGCCGAGGTCGGCGATCTCCGGTGCCACCACGTGCTGGCGCACGTCGACGCCGAGCATCTTCTCCAGGTCGATGCCGTCCGCGTGCTGCGTGGAGACGACGACGGTGTCGAGGCGGACCGGCTGGTCGCCGGCGTACTCGATGGTCACCTGGGTCTTGCCGTCCGGACGCAGGTAGGGCAGCACGCCCTCCTTGCGGACCGTGGTCAGGCGGCGCGAGAGCCGGTGAGCGAGCGCGATCGGCAGCGGCATCAGCTCAGGGGTGTCGGTGCAGGCGTAGCCGAACATCAGCCCCTGGTCACCCGCGCCCTGGCGGTCGATCTCGTCCGACGCGCCGGACACGCGCTCCTCGTAGGCGGTGTCGACGCCCTGCGCGATGTCGGGCGACTGCGAGCCGATCGACACGTTCACGCCGCAGGAGTGGCCGTCGAAGCCCTTGGCGGACGAGTCGTAGCCGATGCCGAGGATCACGTCGCGCACGATGCTCGGGATGTCGGCGTACGCCTCGGTGGTCACCTCACCTGCCACGTGGACCTGACCGGTGGTGACCAGCGTCTCGACCGCCACGCGCGAGCGGGGATCCTTGCTCAGCAGCGCGTCGAGGATCGAGTCGCTGATCGCGTCACTGATCTTGTCCGGGTGCCCCTCAGTCACCGACTCGCTGGTGAACAGCCTCCGGCTGTGCTGCTGACTCACGGCACTCCCTCGATGTTTCCGGATCGACGTCTCCGGGATGGAATCAACCAAGCTTACTGAGCATTCGCTCGGGACAGGTCAAAGTTCGGCGGAGGCGCTGACGGCATCCCACACAGCGGTCGCCAGTTGCGACTTCGAGCCGTGCGGGACAGGCACTTCCCCGCCGTCGGCGGACAACAGCCACCCCGCGTTGTCCTCGACCTCGAACGCCTGGCCGTCACCGACCGCGTTGACCACGAGCAGGTCGCAGCCCTTCCGCTTCAGCTTCGCTCGGCCGTGCTCGATCACGTCGGTCTCGGCGTCACCCGTCTCGGCCGCGAACCCGACGATGAACTGGCCTGCGCGCCGCTGCGCCACGAGTTCCGCGAGGACGTCCGCGTTGCGCGTCAGTGCCACCGGTTCGGGATCGCGATCAGTCTTCTTGATCTTGTGGTGGGCACGGTCCACCGGCCGGAAGTCCGCGACCGCCGCGGCCATCACGATCACCTTCGCGTGCTCCGCGACGGCGTGCACGGCCTCGCGCAGTTCTTCCGCGGTTCCCACACGGACGACCTCGACTCCCGCGGGAGCGGGCATGTCCGTGGTGTGGGCCGCGATCAAGGTGACCTTCGCACCACGCTGCGCCGCGACTCTGGCCAGCGCGTAACCCTGACGACCGGACGACCGGTTGCCCAGGAAGCGCACCGGGTCCAAGGGCTCGCGCGTGCCGCCGGCCGAGACGGCCACGTGAACGCCCTCGAGGTCTCTGGGCAGCGCGTCGGGCCGGGCCAGGAGCAGCCGAGCGAGGTCGACGATCTCCACGGGCTCGGGCAACCGGCCCTTGCCGGTGTCCTTGCCGGTCAGGCGTCCGCTGGCTGGCTCCGCGACGACGACGCCTCGGGAACGCAGCAGTGCCACGTTGTCCTGCGTGGCCGGGTGCTCCCACATCTCCGTGTGCATGGCCGGGACCAGCAGGACCGGGCAACGCGCGGTGAGCAGCGTGTTCGTCAGCAGGTCGTCCGCGATGCCGTGCGCGGCCTTGGCGATGAGGTTGGCCGTCGCCGGGGCGACGACCACGAGGTCGGCGGTCTGTCCGAGCCGGACGTGCGGCACCTCCGGGACGTCTTCGAAGACGTCGGTGCGCACGGGTTGGCCGGAGAGCGCTTCGAAGGTCGCCGCACCGACGAAGTGCAGCGCGCCCTCGGTCGGCACCACGCGCACGTCGTGACCGGACTCGGTCAGCCTGCGCAGGACCTCGCACGCCTTGTACGCGGCGATGCCCCCGCCGACCCCGAGTACGACTCGGGGACGGGAGGGGGCATCGGTGTCGTTGTGCGCCACTTCTGTCGGTGACACTTCTCTTCGGGTCACTCGCCCTCGGTGTGCTCGAGCAGACCGGCGTGGATCTCCCGCAGCGCGATGGACAGCGGCTTCTCGCGCGGGCCGGGCTCGACCAGCGGGCCGACGTACTCGAGCAGGCCCTCACCGAGCTGCGCGTAGTAGTCGTTGATCTGGCGAGCACGCTTGGCCGCGTAGATGACCAGCGCGTACTTCGAGCTGACCTGCTCGAGCAGGTCGTCGATAGGCGGGTTGGTGATGCCCTCCGGGGAGCCCGTCAGCTGGCCCGGCTCGGTGTGGGTGGTCACTCGAAAACGCTCCTGGGAGTTGGTGTGTCAGGCCGGGTCGTCCCGTGCCACTGGTGTCGCTGCGAAAGACGTGCTCAAGCGCGACCGGGCCCCGGGCCGACCACCAAGGTTAGCAAGTCCACGGCCGCGGACCGCACATCGGCGTTCACGACGACCTCGTCGAACTCCTTCTCGGCCGCCAGCTCGTCCCTGGCGACCTCGAGCCGGCGCGCGACCACGGCGGGATCCTCGGTGCCTCGGCCGGTCAGCCTGCCGACCAGGTCCTCCCACGACGGCGGCGCCAGCATCACCAGCTGGGCCTCCGGCATCGCGGCACGGACCTGCCGTGCGCCCTGAAGTTCGATCTCCAGCAACGCGGGCCGCCCGGACTCCAGTGCCTGCACGACGGGACCCCTGGGGGTGCCGTAGCAGTTGCCCGCGTACTCGGCGTGCTCGAGGAGTTCGCCGTCGGCGACCATCCGGTCGAAGGTCTGCCGGTCCACGAAGTGGTAGTGCACCCCGTCGACCTCACCCGGCCTCGGTCTCCTGGTGGTCACCGACACGCTGAAGTAGATGTCGGGCTCCCGGCGGCGGAGTTCGGCGAGCACGCTCGACTTGCCGACGCCCGACGGCCCGGAAAGAACGGTGAGACGGGGCCGAGCGCGCACGCCCGACCCCGTCCCGGTGTCACTCACTCGCCGCTGAACTCGGCGAGCAATGCCTTGCGCTGGCGCTCGCCCAGGCCACGCAGCCGACGGCTCGAAGCGATCTCAAGACGCTCCATGATCTGCTGCGCGCGAACCTTGCCGACGCCCGGCAGCGCCTCGAGCAGCGCGGACACCTTCATCTTGCCCAGGACCTCGTCGTTCTCGGCGGCCTTCAGCACGTCCGCCAGGGTCGTGCCGCCACGCTTGAGGCGCTCCTTGAGCTCAGCCCGAGCGCGACGAGCGGCAGCAGCCTTCTCCAGCGCTGCGGCCCGCTGCTCCTCGGTAAGCTGGGGAAGGGCCACGATTTCCTCCGTGGTGTGGGAATTTCTTCTCTGGATCGGTACCGCGACCGTACCGACCGCAATTGCCTGGGTACAACGTGGGTCCTTGCAAGTCCGCGGGAGAACAACAATTCTCCTCGCGCTGACTTCGGCCCCACCCAGTCGGGTTGAACTTCCAGCGGTCGTCGTGCGCGGCGGGTGGTAGTAGTACCAACACCCCCCGACAGCCCTGTCACCGCCACCGGTGACGCGATGGCCACACGCTCTGTGGTATGCGCCTGGTGGTCGACAGGTCGGCCGGTGGCAGGGACCGTACCAGGCACCGTTTTCCCTGGTGAGGGCACCACTCCCCACGAGCCGGGAAGTCGGTGTTCCTGCGTGCGGGCAGAGGCCGTCCCGGACGGCGCACGGCGGGGCCCGGCCGATCGGTTCAGCGGGTCGGCCGGGCCCGTGCGGTGCGATCTTCGTGATCAGGAAACGCCGGCGACCTCGTCGCGCGCGCGCAGTGCGGCCGACCGGAGAACGGTCACGTCCGGACCGTGCCTCAGGACGTCCCGTGAGGACGTCGGCAGCACATTTCGCATGGTGGGACCGAAAACGGCCCGCAAGTCCGCCACAGTGGCTCCCTGAGCCCCGAAACCGGGCGCCAGGATCGGCCCGTTGAGCCGGGAGACGTCGAGCCGGGTCTCGCCCACCGTCGCGCCGATGACCACGCCCACGTCGCCGAGTGGTGCCGCACCCTTGTTGGCGTCGGCAGCGCCGTCGATCATCGACTGCGCGACGCTGCGGCCGTCCGGCGTGACCGCGCGCTGCACCGTCGGCCCTTCGGGGTTCGAGGTCAGCGCCAGCACGAAGACACCCCGCGCTCCTGCCGCCGCGGCCTCGAGCGCCGGGGCCAGCGAGCCGAAGCCGAGGTACGGCGAGAGCGTGACGGCGTCGGCGGCCAGCGGCGACCCCTCGGTGAGGTACGCCGCCGCGTAGGCCGCCATGGTGGAACCGATGTCGCCGCGCTTGGCGTCCAGAAGGACGAGCGTGCCGGTGTCGCGCAGCGAGGCGATGACCCGCTCGAGCACGGCCACGCCCGCGGAGCCGTGCGCCTCGAACAACGCCGACTGCGGCTTGACGATCGCGACCTGCCCAGCGAGCGCCTCCACGCACGTCAGCGCGAACCGCTCGAGCCCCGCCACGTCCTGGGACAGGCCCCAGTCGCGCAGCAGGCCGGGGTGCGGGTCGATGCCCACGCACAGCGGTCCGCGCTCGGCGACGGCCTTGCTGAGCCGCTCGCCGAACGAGCCGCCCGCGGGAGTCGTCCCACTCGAGGTCATCCGGCCTCCCCCGCGCGCAGTGCCGCCTGCAGGGCCTGCAGGGGACGCACGCCGATGTCGCCGCGGATCAGCGCCTCGATGCCGTGCACAGCCGCGGCCGCGCCCTGGATCGTGGTGACGCACGGGATGTCGCGTGCGACGGCGGCGGTGCGGATCTCGTAGCCGTCCACGCGCGGCCCGCTGTTGCCGTACGGCGTGTTGATGATCATGTCCACGCCGCCGTCCAGGATGACGTCGACGATGTTGCCTTCGCCCTCGAAGTGCTTGCGCACCACCGTGCACGGAACCCCGTTGCGGCGCAGGACCTCCGCGGTGCCCGAGGTGGCGAGGACCTCGAAACCGAGGTCCGCGAGCCGCTTGATCGGGAAGATCATGGCGCGCTTGTCGCGGTTCGCGACCGAGACGAACACCTTGCCCGAGGTCGGCAGCGAGCCGTAGGACGCGGTCTGCGACTTGGCGAATGCCTTGCCGAAGGAGACGTCGATGCCCATGACCTCGCCGGTGGACTTCATCTCCGGCCCGAGCAGCGAGTCGACGCCCTTGCCCTCCTTGGTCCGGAACCGGTGGAACGGCAGCACGGCCTCCTTGACCGCCACCGGGGCGTGCGCGGGCAACTGGGTGCCGTCGCCTTCGGCGGGCAGCAGGCCCTCCTCCCGCAGGCCCGCGATCGACGCGCCGAGCATGACCCGTGCCGCGGCCTTGGCCATCGACACCGCGGTCGCCTTCGACACGAACGGCACGGTCCGGGATGCCCGCGGGTTGGCCTCCAGGACGTAGAGCACGTCGTCCTTGAGCGCGTACTGCACGTTGAGCAGGCCGCGCACCCCGATGCCCTTGGCGATGGCCTCGGTCGAGCGGCGGACGGCCTCGATGTCGGTCTGGCCGAGCGTGATGGGCGGCAGCGCGCAGGAGGAGTCACCGGAGTGGATACCGGCCTCCTCGATGTGCTCCATCACGCCACCGATGAAGATCTCGTCGCCGTCGCACAGGGCGTCGACGTCGATCTCGATGGCGTCGTCGAGGAATCGGTCGACCAGCACCGGGTGCTCGGGGCTGACCTCGGTCGCACGGGCGATGTAGCCGGCGAGTGTCTCCTCGTCGTACACGATCTCCATGCCGCGCCCGCCCAGCACGTAGGACGGGCGCACCAGGACCGGGTAGCCGATCTCGTCGGCGATGCCCTTGGCGGCGGCGAACGAGGTCGCCATGCCGTACTTCGGCGCGGGCAGCCCCGCGTCGGTCAGCACCTGGCCGAACGCGCCGCGGTCCTCGGCGAGGTTGATCGCCTCCGGCGGGGTTCCCACGATCGGCACGCCTGCGTCGGCCAGCCGCTGCGCGAGACCCAGCGGGGTCTGCCCGCCCAGCTGGACGATCACGCCGACCACCGTCCCCGACAGCTGCTCGGAGTGCACGACCTCGAGGACGTCCTCGAAGGTCAGCGGCTCGAAGTACAGACGGTCGGAGGTGTCGTAGTCGGTCGACACCGTCTCCGGGTTGCAGTTGACCATCACGGTCTCGAACCCGGCATCGCGCAGTGCCATCGCGGCGTGCACGCACGAGTAGTCGAACTCGATGCCCTGGCCGATGCGGTTGGGGCCGGAGCCGAGGATCAGCACCTTGGGCCGTTCCCGCTGCTCGGTGACCTCGGACTCGGCGGCGGGGTCGAGCTCGTAGGCCGAGTAGTGGTACGGCGTGCGGGCCTCGAACTCCGCGGCGCAGGTGTCAACGGTCTTGAACACCGGCCGGACGCCCAGGCGGTGGCGCAGCTTGCGCACGCCGTCCTCACCGGCCAGCTCCGGCCGCAGCGCGGCGATCTGCCGGTCGGACAAGCCCGAGCGCTTCGCCTTGCGCAGCAACGGCTCGTCGAGCACCGGGGCGATCTCGACCTCCCGGCGCAGGCCGACCAGCCAGGCGATCTGCTCGACGAACCACGGGTCGATGCCCGAGGACTCGTGGACCTGCTCGACGGTCGCGCCGAGGCGCAACGCACGCTCCACGGTGTAGAGCCGGCCGTCGTGGCCGGTGCGCAACGCGTCGAGGGTGGATTCGAGCGTGGTGCCCTGCGGGTCGGGCAGGGTCCAGAACCCGGCCGCCTTCGTCTCCATCGAGCGCAGTGCCTTGCCCAGCGCCTCGACGAAGTTGCGCCCCATCGACATGGCTTCGCCGACGCTCTTCATGGTGGTGGTGAGCGTGGGATCGGCACCGGGGAACTTCTCGAAGGCGAAACGCGGCACCTTCACCACGACGTAGTCGAGCGTCGGCTCGAAGCTCGCCGGGGTCTCACCGGTGATGTCGTTGCGGATCTCGTCCAGCGTGTAACCGATGGCCAGCTTGGCGGCGATCTTGGCGATCGGGAAGCCGGTCGCCTTGGAGGCCAGTGCCGACGAACGCGAGACGCGCGGATTCATCTCGATGACGACCATGCGGCCGGTCTGCGGGTTGATGGCGAATTGGATGTTGCAGCCGCCGGTGTCCACGCCGACCTCGCGGATGACCTCGATGCCGACGTCGCGCATGTGCTGGTACTCGCGGTCGGTCAGCGTCATCGCCGGTGCCACCGTCACCGAGTCACCGGTGTGCACGCCCATCGGGTCGATGTTCTCGATGGAGCACACGACCACGACGTTGTCGTTGCGGTCGCGCATGAGCTCGAGCTCGTACTCCTTCCAGCCCAGCACGCTCTCCTCGATCAACACCTCGGTGACCGGGGACTCGGCGAGGCCGGAGGCGGCGAGGCGCTCCAGTTCCTCCTCGGTGTGCGCCATGCCCGACCCGAGGCCGCCCATCGTGAACGACGGGCGGATGACCACCGGCAGGCCGAGCTCGGCCACCGTGGCGCGGACGTCGTCCATCGAACGGCACACGGCACTGCGCGGCACCTCAGCACCGATCTTGCGCACGATGTCCTTGAACATCTGCCGGTCCTCGCCGCGCTGGATCGCGTCGATGTCGGCGCCGATGAGCTCGACGTCGTACTTCTCCAGCACCCCGCGCTCGTGCAGCGCGATGGCGGTGTTCAGCGCGGTCTGCCCGCCGAGCGTCGCGAGGACGGCATCAGGCCGCTCGGCCGCGATGACCTTCTCGACGAACTCCGGCGTGATCGGCTCGATGTAGGTCGCGTCGGCGAACTCCGGGTCGGTCATGATCGTCGCCGGGTTGGAGTTGACGAGGCTGACCCGCAGGCCCTCCTCGCGCAGCACCCGGCAGGCCTGAGTACCGGAGTAGTCGAACTCGCACGCCTGCCCGATCACGATCGGACCGGAGCCGATCACCAGCACGTGCTCGATGTCAGTCCTCTTCGGCATCAGCCCGCCTCGCTCATCAGGTCATCGCCGGCGGAGCCGGCCATCAGATCGCAGAACTCGTCGAACAGGGGGGCGGCGTCGTGCGGACCCGCCGCCGCCTCGGGGTGGTACTGCACGCTGAACGCCGGGACGTCCAGCGCGCGCAGGCCCTCGACCGTGCCGTCGTTGGGGCAGTAATGACTGATCTGGGCGCGACCGAAATCGGAGTCGAACTCCTCCCCCGGCTCGCCCTCGAGCGCGAACCCGTGGTTCTGCGCCGTGATCGCGACCTTGCCCGTCGCCACGTCGATCACCGGGATGTTGATCCCACGGTGGCCGTAGCGCATCTTGTACGTGCCCCGGCCGAGCGCGCGGCCGAGGATCTGGTTGCCGAAACAGATGCCGAACAGCGGCAGCCGCCGCTCGAGCACGCCCTGCGTGAGCTTCACCGCGTGCGTCTGGGTCGCCGGGTCACCGGGACCATTGGACAGGAACACGCCGTCCGGCTCGACGGCCAGCAGGTCGTCCAGGGTCGAGGTCAGCGGCATGACGTGCACCTCGATGCCGCGCGCGGTCATCATGCGCGGAGTGTTGGACTTGATGCCCAGGTCGAGCGCCGCGACGCGGAAGCGGCGCTCGCCCACGGCGGGCACCACGTACGGCTTCGCGGTCGTCACGTCGCCCGCGAGGTCGGCGCCCGTCATCTCCGATGATCGGCGCACCTGCTCGAGCATCGCCTGGTCGGTGTCCAGGGCGTCGCCGGAGAACACACCGGCGCGCATCGCGCCCTGCTCGCGGATGTGGCGGGTGAGGGATCGGGTGTCCACACCGGCGATGCCCACGACGCCCTGCCGGGTGAGCTCGGAGTCCAGGGTGCGGACCGATCGCCAGTTCGAGGGGACCCGCGATGGATCGCGCACGACGTAACCGGCCACCCAGATGCGGGCGGACTCGTCGTCCTCGTCGTTCCAACCGGTGTTGCCGATCTGCGGCGCGGTCTGCACCACGATCTGCCGGTGGTAGGAGGGGTCGGTCAGCGTCTCCTGGTAACCGGTCATGCCGGTGGAGAAGACGACCTCACCGAGGCTGCGCCCTACGGCGCCGTAGGTCTCACCGCGGAAGACCCTGCCGTCCTCCAGCACCAGTGCTGCGTTCGTCACGACTTGCCTCCGCTCGATTCTCGGCTCTGCCGAGAGCCCTGCACCGGGGCCAGCCTCTCCACGGCTGACACCCACTGCTCGTACACGTCCTTGTCGTCGCCGCGGAAACCGGTGTCGAGCAACTGGTCCTCCAGTTGCCACCGGACCACGAACAGGCCGTCCTTCGTCATCACCTTGTTGGCCAGGCCTCGCGCGGTGCGCGCTTCGCGGACCGACTCCGCGGGGATCCAGATCGGCTCGGCGCCCTCCCGGTCCACCAGCAGGCCCGACGGTGTCAGGCGCAACGTCGCCGCGGAGCGGAAACCGATGTCTCCCACCGCGATCCGGTCCTGCCAGTCACCGGCGAACGTGGTGCCGACGTAGACGCCGGTCGCCTCCGGCAGCAGTTCGGCGCCCAGCAGGCCGGGAGCCAGCGGGAACGCGGGCAGCACGGCGGCCTGGCGCCTCGCTCGGCGTCGCCAGCCACGCCACATGCCGTAGAGGCACAACAGGAAGAAAGCCAGAACCGCCAGCGACAGCAACAGCCGGGTCATGCCCGAATCCTTCCCCGGACGGTGGTGATCCGCCCGCGCAGCAGCGTGGCGGTCACCACGCCGGGTAGCTCCATCCCCTCGAACGGGGTGTTGGTGGCGACGCTCGCGAACTCCGAGCCGCGGACCGTCCACCTCGCGTCGGGGTCCACCAGCACGAGGTTGGCGGGTTCGCCCACCTCCAGCGGGCGGCCCTGGTCGGGAAGACCAGCGATCTCGGCGGGCCGCTCGCTCATCACCCTGGCGACGCCGCGCCAATCGAGCAGGCCGGTGGACACCATCGTCTCCACCACCACCGACAACGCGGTCTGCAGGCCGAGCATGCCAGGACGTGCGGCGGACCACTCGCAGTCCTTGTCCTGCACCGCGTGCGGGGCGTGGTCGGTCGCGATGCAGTCGATCACACCCTCGGCGAGCGCCGCGCGCAGCGCCTTCGCATCGGCCTCCGTGCGCAGCGGCGGGTTGACCTTGTTCACCGGGTCGTAGGTGGAAAGCCGCTCGTCGGTCAGCAGCAGGTGGTGCGGTGTGACCTCCGCCGACACCCGTGTCCCCCGCTGTTTGGCCCAGCGCAGCACATCTGTGGTGCCGGTGGTCGACACGTGGCAGACGTGGAGCTTGGCGTCGGCGTGGAGGGCCAGCAGGCAGTCGCGGGCGACGATCGACTCCTCCGCCGCGGAGGGCCAGCCGGCCAGACCCAGCCGGGAGGCCTGCTCGCCCTCGTGCGCCTGCGCGCCGACGGTGAGCCGCGGCTCCTCGGCGTGCTGGGCGATGACCACGTCGAGCGCCTTGCTGTACTCCAGCGCCCGCCGCATGATCAGCGGGTCGTGCACGCAGTGACCGTCGTCGGAGAACACGCGCACTGCTGCGGACGACTTCGCCATCGTGCCGAGCTCGGCGAGCTTCTCGCCCTTCAACCCCGAGGTGACCGCGCCGACCGGGTGCACGTCGACGAGCCCGACCTCTCGACCGCGGCGCCACACGTGCTCCACGACCACGGCGTTGTCCGCGACCGGGTCGGTGTTGGCCATCGCGAACACCGCGGTGTAGCCGCCCAGCGCCGCGGCGGCCGATCCCGTCGCGATCGTCTCGGTGTCCTCGCGCCCCGGCTCGCGCAGGTGCGTGTGCAGGTCGACGAAGCCGGGAAGCACGACCGCGCCCTCACCGTCGAGCAACTCGGCATCGTCGTCGGACAGATCGGAGCCGATCTGCGCGATCACGCCGTCGCGGATCAGCAGGTCGACCGGCTCCCCCTCCCCGTAGGGCCTGACTTTCTTGAGCAACAAGGGGTTCTGCGTCATCGGTTCGCGCGCGAGCTCGCTCACGCGGCTTCCTCCTCGTGGGCAAGCAGGTGGTAGAGGACGGCCATCCGCACGTGCACGCCGTTGCGCACCTGGTCGGTGATGGCGGCGCGCGGCGAGTCGGCGACCGCGGAGCTGATCTCCATGCCGCGCAGCATCGGACCGGGGTGCAGCACGACGGCGTGCTCGGGGAGCAGCCGCATGCGGTTCTCGTTCAGGCCGTAGGCGATCGAGTACTCACGGGCGGAGGGGAAGAACCCCCCGTGCATCCGCTCGGCCTGCACCCGCAGCAACATCACGGCGTCGACACCGGGCAGTTCGGCGTCGAGTTCGTGCGAGACCGTGACGGGCCACCCGTGCACGCCCGTCGGGAGCAGCGTCGGCGGGGCGACCAGGACGACCTCGGCACCCAGCGCGTTCAGCAGGTGGACGTTCGACCGGGCGACCCGGCTGTGCAGGACGTCGCCGACGATCGCGATGCGGCGGCCCGCCAGCGACCCGAGCCGTTCTCGCAGCGTCGCCGCGTCGAGCAGGGCCTGGGTCGGATGCTCGTGCATCCCGTCGCCCGCGTTCACCACCGACGTGCCCGCCTCGGCCAGCCATCCGGCCAGCCGGTGGGCCGCACCGGACGCCGGATGGCGCACGATCACGCAGTCCGCACCGGCCGCGGCGAGCGTGAGCGCGGTGTCGCGCAGCGACTCGCCCTTGCCGACCGACGAGCCGCCGGCAGAGACGTTGACGACGTCGGCGCTCATCCACTTGCCCGCGATCTCGAAGGACACCCTGGTGCGGGTGGAATTCTCGTAGAACATCGTGATGACGGTTCGTCCGCGCAACGTGGGGAGCTTTCGCACCTCGCGGCCGAGCAGGGTGCGCTTGAGGTTGTCCGCGGTGTCGAGGATCGCGGTCGCGACGGCCGGATCCATGCCGTCGGTCGACAGCAGGTGCTTCACTTGATCACCACGCCGTCCCGCCCGTCGATCTCCTGCAGGAGCACGACGACGTCCTCGGTGCGGGCGGTGGGCACGTTCTTGCCCACGTAGTCGGCCCGGATCGGCAGTTCGCGGTGGCCCCGGTCGACCAGCACGGCGAGTTGGACCGCCCTGGGCCTGCCGTGGTCACGCAGCGCGTCGAGGGCGGCGCGGATGGTGCGGCCGGAGAACAGCACGTCGTCCACCAGCACGATCAGGCGGTCGTCGATCCCACCGCCTGGCAGTGCCGTGGTCTCCAGCGGGCGAGTGGGTCTGCGGCGGAGGTCGTCGCGGTAGAGCGTCACGTCCAACGTGCCGGTGGGGACCTGCACGCCGCTGAACTCCGCGATCTTGACGGCCAGCCTGCGAGCGAGCGGTGCTCCCCTGCTCGGAATGCCCATCAGGACTAGTTCGGGTGCGCTCGGTGCATCAAGCGCGGTCTTCTCGATGATTTGATGGGCCATTCGGGCGACTGTGCGTGCGACGTCTCCGGCCGACAAGAGCTCACGCTCCTCGGCGGAATCCGTCGCACCACGTTGACGTGGCGCCACGGTTGGACCTCCTTCCCCGCCTCACTGGACGGGTCCTTAAAGGACGTCGGACACCCGGTTCAAGCCGGGCTGACCTGCACGGTATCAGGCTCGAGTGGTCAATCTTCCGGGTGGTGTCGAGGGTCTCGCCCCGCCGACGCGACCCCATCAGCTTGACCTGGTGACCACGGAGAGCAATCATTACTCTGCGTATCGATCTGAGCTTCCCCGCGGCACTCTCCTACCGGCTGGCGGGGCGAATGAACGGAGAACCGCCACATGGGCGACTACGCCAAGGCGCTGGGGGCCAAGCTCCGCGCGATCCGGCAGCAGCAGGGGCTGTCCCTGCACGGCGTCGAGCAGAAGTCCGGCGGTCGGTGGAAGGCCGTGGTCGTCGGCTCGTACGAGCGTGGTGACCGCGCGGTGACCGTGCAGAAGCTCGCCGAGCTTGCCGACTTCTACGGAGTTCCGGTGGCCGAACTGCTGCCGGAGGGCCGCGTCCCCTCGGGTGCCGAGCCCGCTACCAAGATCGTGATCAATCTCGAACGACTGCAGCAGTTGCCTGCGGAGAAGGTGGGGCCGCTGGCGCGCTACGCCGCCACCATCCAGAGTCAGCGCGGCGACTACAACGGCAAGGTGCTGTCCATCCGGACCGAGGACCTGCGCTCACTCGCCATCATCTACGACATGACCCCCGGTGAGCTGACCGAGCAGCTCATCGACTGGGGCGTGCTCCCGCCTGAGGCCCGTCCGGCCAAGGAGGACTGACCGCGTGCCCCTCCTTTTCACTCACCTTCGTGAGTGAAAAGGAGGGTTGTGGCACGCGAGATCACTCACGACCTGGCTGGAGAACGGCCCGAAGATGGTCGGCGATGACGGCGATGCGACCGAGCACACCGTTCACGAAACGCGGCGAGTCGTCGGTCGACAGGCCCTTGGCCAGCTCCACCGCCTCGTCGATGGCCACGGCGTCGGGCACGTCGTTCGCCCAGAGCAACTCGTAGAGCCCGATCCGCAGCACGGCGCGGTCGACCGCCGGCATCCGCTGCAGCGTCCAGCCCTCGGCGTGCTCCGAGATCAGATCGTCGATGCGCGCGCGATGGGTGTTCACACCCTCGACCAGGGTGACGGTGTAGTCGTTGACCGGCGGGACGTCCGGCGATCCCACCCTCTCGGAGAGCAGGGTCACCGGGTCCGAACCGCGCAGGTCCGCCTCGTAGAGGACGTCCACCGCGCGTTTGCGGGCCTTGCTGCGTGCGCCCATGTCAGCTGTTCACGCGTCCGAGGTAGCGGCCGTCGCGGGTGTCGACCTTGATCTTCTCGCCCGTCGTGACGAACAGCGGCACCTGGATCTCGGCGCCGGTCTCCAGGGTGGCGGGCTTGGTGCCACCGGTGGAGCGGTCGCCCTGCAGGCCGGGGTCGGTGTGCTGGATGACCAGCTCGACCGACGTCGGGAGCTCCACGTACAGCGGCACGCCCTCGTGCACCGCGACCATGGCCTCCTGGTTCTCCAGCATGTAGTTGGCGGCGTCGCCGACCGTCTCGCCGGGAACGGAGATCTGGTCGTAGGTGTCGCCGTCCATGAACACGAAGTCGGTGCCGTCCTTGTACAGATAGGTCATCGACCTCTTGTCCACGGTGGCGGTGTCGACCTTGGTACCGGCGTTGAAGGACTTGTCGACGACCTTCCCGGACAGAACGTGCTTCAGGGTCGTGCGCACGAAGGCGCCGCCCTTGCCCGGCTTGACGTGCTGGAACGCGGTGACGGTCCAGAGCTGGCCGTCGAGGTTCAGCACCAGGCCGTTCTTCAGGTCGTTCGTCGTGGCCACGGTGGTGGGTTCTCCCGGTAGTCAAAGGATGTGGGTGACGCCCCCGGCGTCAGACGACCACGAGCTCTTTCGTGGTCAAGGTGAGGAGCTCCGGCGCGTTCTCACGCACCACGAGCGTGTCCTCGATGCGAACGCCGCCCTTCCCGGAGAGGTACACACCGGGCTCGACGGTGACCGCCATACCGGCGAAAAGTGTACCGTCACCGGTCCTGGACAACGCCGGTGCCTCATGGATCTCCAAGCCCACCCCGTGGCCGAGACCGTGCAGGAAGTGCTCACCGTGGCCGGCCTTCTCGATCACGTCACGGGAAGCGGCGTCGACCTCTCGGACCGAGGCGCCGACTCTCAGCGCCGCCCGCCCCGCCGCCTGGGACGTGGTGACCAGTTCGTACAGTTCGAGCTGCCAGTCCGCGGCCTTGCCGAGCACCAGGGTCCGGGTCATGTCGGAGTGGTACCCGTCGACCAGCGCCCCGAAGTCGAGCTTGACGAAGTCGCCGGAGTGCAGCACCGCGTCGGTCGGCCGGTGGTGCGGCACGGCGGAGTTGGCCCCCGCGGCGACGATGGACTCGAAGGACGGGCCGTCCGCGCCGTGGTCGAGCATGCGGCTCTCCAGCTCCCTGGCGATCTCCCGCTCCGTACGTCCCGGCCGCAGGCCGCCGTGCTCGATCAAGCCGACCAGCGCGCGGTCCGCGGCAGCGCACGCCATCCGCAGCGCATCGATCTCGGCGTCGTCCTTCACCAGCCGCAGCTCCTCCACCAGACCGGGGGCCCGGACCAGTTCGACGCCCTCGGCGGCCGCGGTCAGCCCGTCGAGGCCCTCCACCGTCACGTGGTGGCTCTCGAAACCGGCGCGGCGGACGCCGTCCTTGGCCGCGCGCGCGGCGAGCGTCAGGTCGCACGGGCGGTCGATGACCCGCTCCAGGTCCGGGACCTGCTGGGCGGACTGGGTGAGATAGCGGCCGTCGGTGCTGAACAACGTGCCGTCCTCGCCGTCGGCGTGCACCAGCAGCGCGGCGTTGGACCCGGTGAACCCGGTGAGATAGCGGACGTTGAGGAGGTTGGTGACCAGCAGCGCGTCCAGTTCCAGCTCGCGGAGCTCGGCACGCAGGGCGTCCCGTCGACCAGCGTGATGCGGCATGGTCTGAAGCCTACGACCCGGACCGACCCTCCACAGACCTGAACTCGGCGGTCATACACTCCCCCGCATGCGCGCGTGGGTGAGCCGAGGCATCTGGATGGGAGTGCTGCACGGAGCCGTGCAGACGGGCGTGGCGGCGGTGAACGTCCGCAACGCCGAAGCGGGCTCGGCCGTGCGCCCGGTCGCGCTGGGTCTGCTCATCGCCGCGGCGATGATCTGGGGCGTGGTGGACGGCTGGCGGGAGCTCGAAGGGCGCGGCATGAACTGGTTCTTCGCCTCGCTGGTGGGCGGGCCGCTCGCCGGGGTCATCGGGGTGATCGGCGCCGGACTGCTCGTGGACCAGACCGGCGTGGAATCGCTGGGTGCCGCACTCACCGGAGGTGCGGCTTTCACCGCACTGCTGGTGCTCGTTCCGGCTGCGCTGGGACTGGTGGTGGGCACCGCACTGCCCGAACCGGGTGCTCAACGCCGCAAGGCCGTCAAGTCGGAACCGCGCTCGTAGCGCGCCCACTCCTGCGTGCTGATGTCGGTGATCTGCGAGGAGTTCAGCTGGGCCACCTCCGCGGTGCCGATCACCCACAGCTTGCCGTCGTCGAGCACGACGCCCAGCAGCCCCTCGGGTGAGCGCACCGTCTTCGCGCCGGCCCGCAACGTCGCGACCACCGGCAGCTGATCCACGATCGGCGGGCGGTCCTCGAGAACGCGCTTGGCCAGTCGATCGCTCACCGACCTGCGCTCCACGCGCAGCACCTTGCCGCCGATCACCAGGTCTGTCGTGCGTTCCGGCGAGGGGACGGCGTAGCCGTCGAGCACCTCGCTCTCCTGTCTGGTCGCACACCCTTGAGCGGCCATCAGGTCCAAACCGAAGTGGCTGAGGTCGGTCGGTGCCCCGGCGGCGCCGATCACGGTCGCTCGGACGACGTCGACGGGCACTCGCCGGCACGGATCGTCGGCGCTCACCGGTGCGTGGCCGTCCGGCGCGCGGACCAGGCCCGGCCCCTCCTGCCAAGGCCCGGCGATCGTCACCGGCTGGTACGGGTTCGCGGTGAAGTCGGAGTTCCAGAAGGTGAGCGTCGTGCCGTTGTCGGTCTCGTGGGCGATCGCGAACGCGCCGAGCGCGTCGATCCACGTCCAGTCCGCGCTGAACGCGTCGACCAGCGAGCGGCTGCGTGGCGCGCTCGCTGCGGACACGACCGAAAAGCCCTTGTCGCTCAAGGACTGCACGCCGCTCGTGAACAGCGGGTCCTTGGAGCGCAGCACGAATTGGCCCGCGCCGTTCCAACCCGCCGCCTGACCCGTCGTGTCGGTGAACATGAGGTAGAACCAGCCGTCCAGGTACAGCACGGAGGGCTGGCCCGCGCCGTAGGTGTTCTGCCTGATGGTGTCGTAGGACGGGCTGACGATCGGCTTGCCGTTGTTGGCGCGCTGCCAGACGATCCCGTCCGGGCTCGTGGCGACACCGATCGCGTTGCCGTGGGCGTGATCGCCCGCCGCACCGGTGTAGTAGAGGTAGTAGGTGCCCGACACCCGTACGACCGACGGGTCGCAGGTGTGCATCCCGTCGAAGCCGGTGTAGCTGCCGCTGAGCACCGGCATGGCCTGGCTGCCGTCCGGGGCCGCGAACGGACCGTCGATCGACGCGCTCTCGGAGTGGAGCAGGTCGTCGCCGGGGGGCTGGGCGATGCCCAGCTGGCTGCACCACCACATCCGGTACTTGCCGTTCTCGGCGATCAGGGTCGGGCCGTAGTTGTACGGCGAGTCGCCGCCGCCCGCGGCCACCACCCCGGGACTGCGCCGCGGCCGATCCGTCACGAGCGGGACCTGCTGGGGCGCCTTGGCCTCGGAGGGTCGCGCCGAACCGGGAGTGCGCTGGCCGACCGGCACCGGCTCGTGGCCGACGTCCGCCTTGACCGATCCCTCGGCGTCACCGCACGCGACGAGCGTCGTGACGGCCAACGCGGACACGAGCAGCGTTGTCACCCATCGGTGCGGGCTGGCCATGCCGGCGTGACACCTCCTGGTTCGACGGTCCTGCTTCGGGCAGAGCAGTCCAGACAACGTCACGCCCCCCGTGATGGTCCAGTGTAGAGATCAACTCACCCGTGCGGGTGGGCAACCAACTCCACCTCGAAACCGTCCGAATCCTCCAGGTATGCGGCGTAGTGGTCGGGTCCGCCGGCGTGCGGATGCCGATCCGGGAAGAGCAGCGACCAACCGCGGCGCTGCGCCTGCGCGGTGAGCGCGTCGGCGTCGTCACGGCTGCCGGCGTGCAGCGCGAGGTGGTTGAGTCCCGCGCGCATTCGGTCGTGCCCGCCGGTGCGGGCCGGCGAGTTCTCCACGACCACGTAGGTGCCACCCAGGCGCCAGCTCACGCGTGCGGCCACCGTTGGTACTCCTGCCAGCCCAGCTCGGTGAGCAGCCAGCCGAGGCTGCGTTCCGCGCGTTC
>DASYMV010000144.1:0-17981 GCA_036008865.1 Pseudonocardiaceae bacterium
CCTCTCACACCGAGCCCTTCGACGCTTTCGACATCGACGGATGCGGTGAACTGGTCCGGCGGTCAGCCGAAGCACTCGGCGGCCTCGACGCGGTTCTGGTGGCATCAGGTGTCGTCGCGTTCGGTTCCGCCGAGGCGACGGACGACGAGATCGTGGAGTACCTGTTCACCGTGAACACACTGGCTCCGATCGCGTTGCTGCGCGCCGCGCTGCCGCTTCTGCCGCAGGGCTCGGTGATCGGTGCGATCACCGGAGTGGTGAGCGACAAGCCATCGCCCCGTCTCGCGGCTTACTCCGCGAGCAAGGCCGCGTTGTCCGCGTGGCTCGCCGCGGTACGCGCCGAACAGCGGCGTCGAGGCGTCTCGGTTCTCGACGCGCGGCTTCCGCACATGGACACCGGGCTCGCGAGCCGCTCTCTGGCCGGTGAGCCACCGCGCCTGCCCAAGCCCGCTGATCAGCAGGAGGTCGTCGATCGCGTTCTCGACGCACTGGTGTCAGGCACGGAGGAGGTTCGCTAGCTCCCGCCCGAGCGCGGTGCCCGAGGTCCAGGCGGTCTCCACCCGTGGACTCCCCCAGGCGTCGCCGGCGATCCCGATGCGTTGGTCGTCGAGGTGGAATTGCCTGCTGCCGGCCTCGGTCGGACGTGCGAACGTCCACCGGTGAACGTGCACGGTGCTCGGCCGCTGCGGAATCCCGAACACCTGTGCCACCGCGGTTCTGATGTCATCGCCCGCCGCGGACGGATCTCCGGCGAAGTGCTCGGCGAACGCGGCCGTCGTGTGCGCGACCAGCACGGCTGCGTCGTCGCCACGACGAGACCCGTCGTCGCAGACGCTTTGCAGCACCGGGTGGTCGTTGACGAAGGCCGCGCGGAAGTCCGGCCAGTCACATGACGGGTACTGCAGTGTCGCAGTCAAGGCGGGTGCCCACACCTGGTCGTGCACGGCGTTCCTCGCTTGCCGCAGGTCGGGGTGCAGAAGGCGCAGTGCACTGGGGCCGGGCATGGCCAGCACGACCGCGTCGGCGGGCTCACCGTTCACGAGAGGCCCCCGCTCGACCCGCTCGACGAGGTGCCCCGTCGTCACGGCGAGGCCGGCGGCGAGGTGCTCCACGAGCGAACGCAGCCCGCCCGGAGCGGCCCACCGCATCGGACCCGTCGTCGTGTTTCGGCCGTCCGGATCGTGGACGACGAGAGTGTCGGTCCACTCGCGCGCGAGTCCAGCACTGCGCCACTCGTCGACGACGGCGCTGAAATCGTTGTCCTGCACCGTGAAGTACGCGGCTCCGATGTCCGTGCGGCGTCCGTCGTAGCACTTGGTCGCCATGCGGCCGCCGCACACCCTGTCGCGTTCCAGCACTCGGACATCGACTCCCGCCTCGCTCAGGGCTTTCGCGCACGCCACTCCGGCGAGGCCGGCGCCCACCACGACGACACTCACGCGAGCTCCTTCACGATCAACGGTCTTTGTGGCTCATCCCAGGAGCGGCACGGCCGACCGGCACGAGGCCGGCGAGATGCCGTCGTCCGAACGTCTCCCCATCGTCGTCAATGATGCCCGCTCTGCTCGCCGTCACCTCGATCGTCGTGCTCGTGCTGTTGTTGATTCGCTTCCAGCGCGACCGGCCGAAGATCGCCGGTGGGGAAGCGGCGCTCATTGCGGTCGATCTTGGCGAACGCGGCCTCGATGAGATCGACGTCCAGCTTGTCCGCGAGCCGGACCAGGTAGTGCATGACGTCAGCCAGTTCGTCCCGGACGTTCCAGGCGAGCTCCGGATCCTCCATCGCCTCGGCGGCCTGCTCGGGCGTGAGCCACTGGAACAAGTCGGTCAGCTCGCCGACCTCACCGGACAGGGCCATGACCAGGTTCTTCGGCGTGTGGTACTGGTCCTAGTCGCGGGCGGCCGCGAAGCGGCGCAACGCGTCACGCAGATCTAGCAAGTCCATGTGTGCAGAGCTACCACACCGTGCTCGCTCCGCACCTGTGACGTCGTTGTGGGCAGTGACCGGGTGATGACCGTTCCTCCAGGCCGCACGCCAGCCGTGAGCACCGGCAGTTCCGGTGGGATGGTGTGGGTGTGTATCGATACCTCGATGTCGGACCTCCACCTCCGGCCAGCTCGGAAGCGACTGCGCGGGTCATGCGTCGCACCAGGCGAACCGGCACCGCGCCCGAGATCGCCTTGCGCAAGGCGTTGCACAGCCGCGGACTGCGGTTTCTCGTGGACAAGGCGCCGCCTGGCACGAACCGACGGCGTCGGGTCGACGTGCTGTTGCGCGGCGCGCGCATCGCGGTGTTCGTGGACGGCTGCTTCTGGCACTCGTGTCCCGAACACGGCCAACTCCCCAAGGCCAACCGCGACTGGTGGCGGTTGAAGCTCGAAGGCGTCGTGCTGCGCGATCGAGACACGGACGTGCAGTTGGCCGCAGCCGGTTGGCTCGTCGTCCGGGTGTGGGAGCACGAGGATCCTGATCTCGCCGCGGACAGCATTCGTGCGCTGGCCCGTGTCCGCGGCAGCCGTGCGAAGGCGCGCCTCTCCCCTTGAACAGGCGCGACCGTAGGCGAAAGGGAGGTCGAGCGGCCTTGAACGAGAAGTCGGAGGGCGAACGCACAGCGCTACCAACCGTGACCGCTCGTGATTGAGGTCACATTTTTGACACGTCGACCGACATGTATGGCATGACGATCGACAACGCCCTGGCCATCGCGCCTCCGCTCTTACCGATCTGCCGGTCCTGTGACGCCGGGCGGCACCTGCTCGGCGAGGTCGTGGACGAGCGGTTCGACGACTCGGGGCTGATACTGCGCCGTCGGCCTTGCTACTGCTCCCACTGCTACAACTGCTCCGGTGGCCGGGTGCAGGTGATCCCGGACGAGAACTGGCGGGGACAGCACCGGGAGTAGCGAAACGCGATCTTTCGTTTTTTTCGAATAGCGCTAGACTGGTGGCACGGAGGTGACCACCATGTCCACAGCTCTGCGGGAGCAGACCGTTCTTCCGCCTGACGATCAGGACGCGGCCGCAGACCTGGCCGAGTTGCTGCGCGTGACCTCGGCGGCAGGTCCGGCCACGCTGACCGGCTCCGACGGTTCCCGGGCTCAGTTGCCCGAAGCGGTGTGCCGCCTGCTGCACGACGTCGTGCAGGCGATGTCGCAAGGCATGGCGATCACTGTCGCCCCGCACAACACGCTGTTGACGACTCAGGAAGCCGCGGACCTGCTCGGAGTCTCGAGGCCGACGCTCGTGCGTCTGCTGGAGGCCGGCGAGATCCCGCACTCGACCCGCGGACGGCACCGCAGGGTGCGGTTGGTCGACCTGGTGGAGTACCAGCGGGCCACCACCGTGGCACGCGAGGCCGCGCTCGACGAGATGGCCGAGGACGCGGGTGAAGCGGGGCTGTACGACGCGACGACCGACCCCCTGCCCCCGAGATAGGCGCCGGCGGTGGCGTTTCCGGCGTTCCTCGACACGTGCGTCCTGTTCCCCGCCTACCTCAGCGACACCCTCCTGCGTCTCGCCGCGACCAGCACCTACCGACCGCTGTGGTCCGCCGACGTCCTCGACGAGCTTCAGCGCAATCTCGTCGAACGCGGGATCGCTGCGGACGCGGTCGATCGGCGGATCAGTGCCATGCGTGCGAACTTCCCGGACGCCGACGTCACCAGATACGAGTCCTTGATCCCGTCGATGACCAACGACCCGAAAGACCGCCACGTGCTCGCCGCGGCCGTGCGGGCCGGAGCGGAGGTGATCGTCACCTTCAACCTGCGCGACTTCCCGGCCGAGGCCCTCGACCCGTTCGACATCGCGGCCGTGCACCCGGACGACTTCCTGCTCGACCAGCTCGACCTGTATCCCGGCATCACGTTGCGAACGCTGGAACGCCAGGCGAGCTCATACCGCCACGAGCCGACCACAGTCGCCGCGTTGATGGCTCGCCTGGCGAAGTCAGGGCTCCCCAACTTCGCCGGCGAGGTTCTCCGACACTGACCTCAGGGCTCCCAGACCTCGATGGCCCGGACCACGAAGGGGGCATCGGGCACGTAGGTGCCCTTGCCGGGGTAGGTGGTGAACTCGGCCTCGGTCGAGCACGTCTCGCCCTGGAACACGCTCGCGTCCCTGGTGAGGTGGTTGACGAACGATCTCGCCACCAGCCCGGAGGGCAGGGGTATGCATTCGCCAGGGTTCGCCGACTCGAGATCGAGGCGCTGCACCTTGCCGGTGTAGTTCGCGCCCTCCCACACGCAGAACTCGCCGCGGTCGCACGACCTGTCGCCGACCTGCTCGGCGATGGCCGTGCCACTTGCGCTCATGACGGCGGTGACGGCGAGGACGGTGACGAGGCTGGATGCGGGCATGGTTCTCCTCCTCAGCTGAGCGGACCGTCCCAGCGTCAGTCGTGGAGCCCCGAAACGTCCCGCTCATACACGTTGATCACCCGATTGTGTGGGCGACACACTGATGTGGTCATTCGACGCTCTTGAGCAGTCGGCGCAGCTGGGAGTCGATGTACGGGCGGGCACGCCGCTGGCCGCCCCGCTCGGTGATCGCCTCCTGGAGGAGGTGCAGCACGCGTCGTACGCGGTCTACGTCGGGCTCCCAGCCTCGGACTTCGCACTCCGCCAGCCACTGCGCCGGGCTCACGTGCCCGCGAGCGCGATTGCACCGCCGGCACGCTGCCACCTCGTTCTCCAGCCACGACGGGCCGCCCTTGGCGCGCGGCACGAGGTGGTCGGTCGTCGGCACGACGTGCCCGGCGAACTCGCGGCCGCACCACACGCAGGTGGTGCCGTCGCGCAGCATCGCCAGATCGAGCCGGGCGGCTCTGCCAGGTTGCGGCTCAGTCATCCGCGAGCCGTCCGGCCAGACCGATCGCGTCGCGCGGTGCCATCACCTTCACGTCGTTGTCGAAGTAGACGAACACGTCGCGGTCGGCGGACCACGCGCGGACCTTGTCCGCCCACCGGTCGAGCGCCTCATCTGTGTAGCCGCTGACGTAGAGCTCCTCCGCTCCGTGCAGGCGGACGTAGACGAAGTCCGACGTCACGTCTTCGATGTACGGGAAGGTGCCTGCCGTGTCGGCGATGACCAACCCGATGTCGTGCTCGCGCAGGAGGGTGGTGAAAGCGGGATCCACGAAACTCGGGTGCCGCACTTCGAGAGCGTGCCGGATCGGCCGGTTGGCGTCGGTCGTCGTCCACGCCCGGCCGTCCAGCCGCTCGTCGTGTTGCTCCGCCAGCTTCGCCGCCGCGTTCGTGTCGCGGGGGAGCAGGTCGAAGAACGCGGACAGCTTCTCCGGTGCGAATCTCAGGTTCGGCGGGAGCTGCCACAGCATCGGCCCCATCTTGGGACCCAACGCGAGAACCCCCGACGCGAAGAAGTTGGCGAGCGGCGTCTCCACGTCCCGCAATTTCTTCATGTGCGTGATGAAGCGGCCGCCCTTGACCGCGAAGACGAAGTCATCAGGCGTCTGCGCCGCCCAGGTCTGGTAGCTCGACGGGCGCTGCAGCGAGTAGAACGAGCCGTTGATCTCGACGGAGTTGACCTGCCGGGACAGGTACTCGAGTTCCCGCTTCTGCGTCACGCCCTTGGGGTAAAAGCTGCCGCGCCACGGCGGGTACACCCAACCTGACGTGCCGATCCTGATCTCGCCCATCACCTCCATCGTGCCCGCACTTGACCTCCGCCGCAGTGGAGAGAGCACGCTGCGTGCATGGACTCACGGACCGTTGACGCCTACCTGCGCCGAATCGGCGCGTCCCGAACCTCCTCGCTCGCCGAACTGCACGAGCGGCATCTGCTGAGCATCCCGTTCGAAAACCTCAGCATCCATCTCGGGGAGCGCATCGTGCTCGACGAGGTGCAACTGGTCGACAAGATCGTGAACCGGTGACGAGGCGGGTTCTGCTACGAGCTCAACGGGGCCTTCGCGGCGTTGAGCCCGTGCTCGCCGATGTGGGTTTCGGCAGGTTCATCCGACGGCCTGTCCGCTGGGAATCGCGCACCGCACAACAGGATCCGGACGGTGTGGTGCGGATGGTCGACGTCGGCGACGGGGACGTCGACGTTCTGCTGGACGACCAACCGCAGTACCGGATGGAGCGGCGTCCTCGGCGACTCGCGGACTTCGCGCCGACCTGCTGGTGGCAGCAGACCTCGCCGGACTCGCACTTCACGCGGTCCACCACCTGCTCGCTGCTCACTTCCACCGGGCGGATCACCTTGAGCGGCAACAGGTTGATCAGCACCGAGCACGGCGAGCGCAGCGAGCGGGAGCTGTCGGACGAAGCGGTCCTCGACGGCTACCGCGAGCACTTCGGCATCGAACTGGACCGGGTCCCCCTGATGGTCGGCTGAGCTCGCGCCACAGCACGTCGGACGTCGCGGACGAGCCGACGCGCACGGCACCTCGGTGTGGCCCGATGCGAGTCACGGTCCACGAAGGACAGCGTCATGTGTCGGACGGTGCCGGCAATCCCAGTCGTTCGGACAGTGCCATCGCGTTGGCCGGAGCCGCTCCGCGCATCGTGTTGTCGAAGTAGACGAACACGTCGTGGCTCGACGACCAGCCCAGGACCTTCTCCGCCCACCGGTCGAGGGCCGCGTCGGAGTAGTCGCTGATGTAGAGCTCTTCGTCGCCGTGCAGACGGACGTAGACGAAGTCAGTGGTCATGTCTTCCAGGTACGGATACGCACCCGCGGTGTCCGCGATGACCACCGCGACGTCGTGCGCGCGCAGCAGATCGAACAACGCCGGGTCCCGGAAGCTGGGATGACGTACTTCGACAGCGTGCCGCATCGGTCGTGCCGGGAGCAGTCCGAGGAACTTCTCCAACACGTCGGGATCGAAGCGCAGGGAAGCCGGGAACTGCCAGAGGATCGGGCCGAGCTTCGGTCCCAGTTCGCGGATCCCGGATTCGAAGAACGCGTCGAGCGCGCTGCCGACGTCGCGCAGCCTCTTCGTGTGCGTGACGAGCTTCGGGCCCTTCACCGCGAACACGAAGTCGTCCGGTGTCCGCTCGGACCACGAACGGTAGTTCGCCGGGGTCCGCAACGAGTAGAAGGAGCCGTTGATCTCGATCGACCTCACGTGTCGCGACAGGAAGGCCAGCTCTTCCTTCTGCGCCAGGCCCTTCGGGTAGAAGCCGCCACGCCATTCCGGGTACACCCAGCCCGAGGTGCCGATCCTGATTTCGCCCATCAGCTTCGTGGTGCCCGTTCCCGGCGTGAGGCAAACAACAGTGGGAATCGGGGCTTTTCAGGGTAAGACAGAGGGGTCCCAGTGATGTCAGAAAGTGAGAATCCGTTGACCAGCACCCTGTCCTCTCGGCCCTCCTCCACGACGCCGTCGCTGCGAAGTGATCAGAGGGAACTGGTCGACACGCTGACGGCGTTGCTGGAGGAGAACCCCGGCCTGTTGTCCGCCAACGGCACCGTGGCCGTGCTTCGCGGCTTCGACCGCAACAGTCGAGCGGCTCGTGGCGCCGTGCAGGCGGTCGTTCGCGAGCACGGCGCCCGCGCCCTCGACATCGCTCCGGTACCCGGCTTGGGCCAGCTCGCCGCACTGCCGGCCGCGGACCTCGTGGTCGCGGTGAGCGCGTCCTGCACCGTGCCGGCCGAGCGGTGTGCCGCGTTCTGGGGTGTTCCCGTGCTCACGCTCGCGGGTCTCGGCAGCGACCACGGTGCTCTGACGATCACCACCGATGACGGCCGCACCGACGTGCTCGTCCGCGAGCTGCGGCTGACCGGCTTGCTGAACTGGTCCGACTCCGAGACGGCGATGCAGCCCGCCGAGAACCTGGTGGTGCGGCCGACCGACGCCGGTGTCGTCGTCACCGCCGCCGCGAACAACGTGAAGATGACCGTCGGCGAGGTGGTGATCGAGGTCGAGGGAGAGGTCGTCGGCGACGTCGACGGCAACCCGCACCTCGTCACGCCCGGTCGCTACCACCTGCGCCCGGCCGTGCGCTGAGCCCACCATCGCCACCGCCGCTGTGCCCGCCTCTCCGGCTTTCCGAGAGGCGGGCACAGCCGCATTGCGGCGGAAAAATGCGCTGCGAGAGCGGCTTGGCGGTACTTGCGGACACCGCGAGCACTGCGCCCGGCTCCCGTGCTGAACGGAAACCGGGCGCAGTCGTCCGTGGGGATCAGGCGGCGGACACGGCTAGTTGCCTCCGGTGCCGGCGGGCGCTGTTACTTGCCTCCGGTGCCGGCGGGCACGGAAGCCACACCCGGCTCCAGGAAACGCTTACCGGTGACCTTCTCCGAGACGCCCGCACGGTCGAGGTACGGGGTGATGCCACCGTTCCAGAACGGCCAGCCGGCGCCGAGGATCATGCACAGGTCGATGTCCTGGGCCTCGGCGACCACACCCTCGTCGAGCATGATCCGGATCTCCTCGGCCATCGCCTCGAGGGCGCGGTCGCGGACCTGCTCACCGGTCAGCGGGTTGTCGCCGAACTGCCACAGCGCCTGGACCTCGGGATCGACGGACTGGTTGCCCCGGGCGTCCCAGCTCCACACCGCGGTCTGGCCCGCCTCGACGAACCGCTTCATGTTCTCGCTGACGCCGAAGCGATCCGGGAACGCGCTGTGCATCGTCTCCGACACGTGCAGAGCCACCGCGGGGCCGACCAGCTGGAGCAGGACCATCGGGCTCATCGGCAGGCCGAGCGGCTCGGTCGCCCTGTCGGCCACCTCGAACGGCGTGCCCTCGTCGACCGCCTTGATGACCTCGCCCATGAAGCGGGTGAGCAAGCGGTTGACCACGAACGCCGGGGCGTCCTTGACCAGCACGCTGGACTTCTTCAGCTGCTTGCTCACCGCGAACGCGGTGGCGAGCGACGCGTCGTCGGTCTGCTCGCCGCGGACGATCTCCAGCAGCGGCAGCACGGCGACCGGGTTGAAGAAGTGGAAGCCGACGACCCGCTCGGGGTGGGCGAGCTTCGCGGCCATGTCGGTGATCGACAGCGACGAGGTGTTGGTCGCGAGGACGCACTCCGGGGAGACGTGCTCCTCGACCTCGGCGAACACCTGCTGCTTGACCGCGAGGTCCTCGAACACGGCCTCGATCACGAAGTCGGCGTCCGCGAAGGCGGCCTTGTCCAGCGAGCCGGACACGAGCGCCTTGAGGCGGTTCGCCTCGTCCGGCGACGTGCGCTTCTTCGCCAGCAACTTGTCGATCTCGGCATGCACGTAGCCCACGCCCTTGTCGACGCGCGCCTGATCGATGTCGGTGAGCACGACCGGCACCTTCAGGCGGCGCACGAACAGCAGGGCCAGCTGGCTCGCCATCAGACCCGCGCCGACGACGCCGACCTTGGTGACCTTGCGGGCCAGTGACTTGTCCGGCGCACCCGCCGGACGCTTCGCCCGCTTCTGCACCAGGTTGAACGAGTACAGCCCCGCGCGGAGTTCGTCGCTCATCACGACGTCGGCCAGGGCCTCGGTCTCCGCGGCGTAGCCGCGGTCGAGGTCGTTCTCGCGGGCCAGCTCCAGCAGCTCCAGCGCCTTGCGCGCACCAGGCGCGGCGCCCTTGGTCTTGCCCTCCACGATCGCCTTGGCGCGGGCGAGAGCGGCGTCCCAGCCCTCACCGCGGTCGATCTCCTTGCGCGTCGGGGTGATCTCGCCCCGCACGACCTTCGCGAGCCACAGCAGCGACTGCTCCAGGTAGTCGGCGGAGCCGAACACCTCGTCGACGATGCCCAGCTGCGCGGCCTGCGCGGGCTTGAGCATCTTGTTCTGGTTGAGCGCGTTCTCGATGATCACGGTCACCGCGTCGTTCGCGCCGATCAGGTTGGGCAGCAGCTGCGTGCCACCCCAGCCGGGGAAGAGACCGAGGAAGACCTCGGGCAGCGCGATCGCCGCGGCGTTGGAGATCAGCGTGCGGTAGTGGCACGACAGGGCCAGCTCAAGACCGCCACCCATCACCGCACCGTTGACGAAGGCGAAGGTCGGGATCTTCGACTCGGTGAACTTGCGGAACACGTCGTGGCCCAGCTGGCCGATCTGCTTCGCCTGGTCACGCGAGCTGGCGCCCTCGACGGCGGTCAGGTCGGCACCCACCGCGAAGATGAAGGGCTTGCCCGTGACGGCGATCGCGGCGGGCTCGGCGGCGGCGGCCTCGTCGAACGCGGCGGCGAGGCTCACCAGGCTCTGCGGACCGAATGTGGACGGGCGCGTGTGGTCCAGGCCGTTGTCGATCGTGATGAGGGCGACCGGCTTGCCGAGCCCCGGCACGGGGATCAGACGCGTGACCGCGTTGGTCACCACCTCGTCCGGGAACAGCGCCTTCGCGTCCTCGAGTGAAAACGTGGTCACTTCGTCTCCCCGTTCCAGTTGGGGTTCTCCCAGATCACGGTGCCGCCCATGCCGATGCCGATGCACATGGTGGTGATGCCGTAGCGCACGTCGGGACGCTCGGCGAACTGGCGCGACAGCTGCGTCATCAGGCGCACGCCGGAGGACGCCAGCGGGTGGCCGGTGGCGATCGCGCCGCCCCACTGATTGACCCCGGGGTCGTCGTCGGCGATGCCGAAGTGATCGAGGAACGCCAGCACCTGGACGGCGAACGCCTCGTTGATCTCGAACAGGCCGATGTCGTCGATGGTCAGGCCTGCGCGCTTGAGGGCCTTCTCGGTGGCGGGCACCGGGCCGACGCCCATGACCTCGGGCTCGACACCCGCGAAGGAGTAGCCCACCAGGCGCATGCCGATCGGCAGACCCAGCTCGGCCGCGGTCTCCTCGTCGGCGAGGATGCAGCCGGTGGCGCCGTCGTTCAGACCGGCCGCGTTGCCCGCGCTGATGCGGCCGTGCGGCCGGAACGGGGTCTTCAGCTTGGCGAGGTCCTCGACGGTGGTGCCGGGACGCGGCGGCTCGTCCGTGGTGGCGAGGCCCCAGCCCTTCTCAGCGGAGCGGGTGGCCACGGTGACGAACTCGGGTCCGATCTTCCCGGCCTTCACGGCCGCGTCGTACCTGGCCTGGGAGGCCGCCGCGAACGCGTCGGTGCGCTCCTTGGTCAGGTGCGGGAAGCGGTCGTGCAGGTTCTCCGCGGTCTGACCCATGACCAGCGCGGAGGTGTCGACGATCCGGTCGGACAGGAAGCGCGGGTTCGGGTCGACGCCCTCGCCCATCGGGTGGCGGCCCATGTGCTCGACGCCACCGGCGATGACGACGTCGTAGGCACCGAAGGCGATGCCGCTAGCCGCGGTGGTCACGGCCGTCATCGCGCCCGCGCACATGCGGTCGATGGCGTAGCCGGGAACGGACTTCGGCAGGCCGGCGAGCAGCGCGGCGGTGCGGCCGATCGTCAGGCCCTGGTCACCTGTCTGCGTGGTGGCGGCGATGGCCACCTCGTCGACGCGCTCGGGCGGCAGTTCCGGGTGGCGGCGGAGAAGTTCGCGGATCACCTTGACCACGAGGTCGTCGGCGCGGGTCTCGGCGTAGATGCCCTTGGGGCCGGCCTTGCCGAACGGCGTGCGCACGCCGTCCACGAAGACCACGTTCCGAACGCCACGCGCTGCGTGACCGCTCGGTGCCGGCGCTGCTGGTGCGGCCACGGCGTCTCCTCACTTGGTGATTTCCGAAGTTCGAGCGACCGGATTGGCGGCTTGTGGCGCGACCACTGCTACCGGCCGGTAATGCAGACTCTAACCCTCGTTACTGGCCGGTAACCACCGTGGTCCCCGTGTTTCCTGCATCACACCGGAGGCGGCGACCGAGCGCACGACGAGGAAGGTCGAGAAACCGAACGGGGACAGCAGGATCGTCAGTGCGTACACCGGTGCCATCACCAGCGGGTGTATTCGCAGCGACCTGCTCTCCAGGTGCATCCAGCGGCCGATGAACAAGTCCCATGCGATGAGTTGCGCCCAGATCGCGGCGGCCCCGGTGGATGTCGAGAGGAACGCGCGCAGCGTGTCGAGGTTCGGCCTGCTCATCGTGGCCCGCAGTTCCGGCAGGTGGTCCGCCACCAGTGCAACGTAGGCCGCGACCGTCGGCAGGACGATCAGCGGCGAGGAGATGATCCGTCCGGTCCACCGCCAGGACGGGGCGAAGATCATCAGCGCCCAGAACGGCACGGCGAGTGGGAACGTCCACGTGAAGACCTGCTGGATCACGCCGCCACCGTTGCACTGCGCGTGCTGACCAGTGCTGCCACTGCCACGCCGACGCCGAGCACGGCGAGGGCTCCGAGCGTGAGCGCGTCGGGGTGCACGAGTGACTGGCCTCGCAGCGCCTGCCACGTGGTCAGCGCGATGACGCCCGCGTAGCCCGCCGCGGTCACCAGTACCAGGCGCAACCGCGTCCGCGTGTCGCGGACGACGAAGCCGAGGGCGACGGCGATCAGGGGCAGCAGTTGGAGCGCGTGCATGCCGACGAAGTGCGGCACGCGCAGGTCGCCGCCTGTGGTGCTCCACCCCGTCAGCGCCATCGACGGGCCGCCTTCCGCGATGCCCGCGCTGTGCGAGCCGACGACACCCTTGACCACGCCTGAGGCCTGGTCGGGAGTGGGGAGCAGCATCAGGAAGCCGAGTCCCAGTCCGATCAGGGCGAGCAACAGTCCCAGGCGGATCGCCCAACCCGTCGCGAGGTCGTCGAATCTGGACAGCGCGACCAGGACGGCGATGAGCGAGGTGAACGACCACAGAACCACGATGGTCAGACCCATGATGCTGAACAGGGTCGCGTCGAACGGGGTGGTGACGTTGAAGTGGCTCCGGGTGCCGCGGACGACCTGACCGACGATGATCAGCATCTCCACGATCCCGGCGACTGCGATCACCGTCCCCGCCCACCAGCCCGTCCTGCGGCCACGCGTGAGCTTGGTGAGCATCCACGCCAGCGTCGTGCCGTAAAGGGCGAACGACACCGCGAACTTGAACGGCTTGAACCAGATCGGCGATCCCATCAGGACGTGGTCGTCGACGAGCATCCCCACCGCGGTCAGGGGGATCAGCGCGAGCATGAGCACGACGAAGGTCATGAGTGGTTCGTGCCAGTGGAATGCTCGGCGAAACACCAGGGCTTCCAGGTATGGATAGCGATACTGTCCACTAGTGGATAGTTACGCTATCCATGACTGGAACGCGTTGAGGAAGAGGAAAGCGCTTGCGCATCGGGGAGATGAGCCGCCGGACCGGAGTCCCGGTGCCGACGATCAAGTACTACCTGCGAGAGGGGCTGCTCTCGCCCGGCGAGCTCACCAGCCCGAATCAGGCGCGGTACGGCGAGGCCCACGTGCGCAGGCTGAAGCTGATCCGTGCACTCACCGACGTGGGGAAGCTGTCGATCGCGGCCGTCGGTGAAGTCCTCGGTGCTCTCGACGAACCCGAACAGTCGCTTCACCACGTGCTGGGCGTGATGCAGCGCAGCGTGAGCACGAACGCCGCCGCCGGCGACGAGGCCGCACACCAGGAGGCCGAGAAGTTCCTGGCGCGTCGCGGGTGGCACTACCATCCCGACGACCCGTCCGTGCGCGCACTCGTCGACGTCGTCGTCAAGGCGCGGGAACTCGGACACGATCGGTTCGTCGAGCAGTTGGACGCCTACGCCGACGCGTGTCAGGGCATCGCGGAGGCCGACCTCGACCACGTCCTGCGCCGGACGGAGGTCGAGGACGTGCTCGAGGGCGTTGTCGTGGGCACGATGCTCGGGGATGCCGCCATCGCGGCGCTGCGCCGCCTCGCTCAGCAGGCGGTTTCGGCTCGCCGTCTCGGCGAGGTCTGATCAGACCGTCGGCGTGGCGCGCAGTGCCTTGCCGAGCGGCTCGGCGGTCAGTTCGATCTGCCACGGCCGGGCGCCACCTTCGCGCAGCGCGGCCGCGACACCCTCGCGCGTGAGATCGGCGGGCGGTTGCCAGCACGTCCGCCGCACGAGGTCGGGCAGAAGCAGGTTCTCCACCGGCAGGGTGTTGGCCTCGGCGACCGTCGCCAGAGCCGCCCGAGCGGCGGCCAGGCGAGCCGCCGCGGCGGGGTCCTTGTCCGCCCAGCGGTTGGCCGGGGGAGGGCCGTCGTGTTGCGGTGAGGGGTCGGGAAGCTCGTTCTTGGGCAGCTGCGCCGCCCGGTGCAGCGCGGCGAGCCAGACGGCGGCTGTGCGGCGCTGGGAACGGCCCCGGAACACCGGGAGGGCGAGCAGTTCGGCTTCGTCCTGGGGATTGCGGACCGCGGCCTCGACGACCGCGCTGTCGGGAAGGACCCGGCCCGGAGCGATGTCGCGTTCGCGCGCCAGCGCGTCGCGCGTCTCCCACAGCGCTCGGACGGCGGCGAGCTGCCGGGGATTGCGGATGCGGTGAATGCCGGAGGTACGCCGCCAGGGCTCGGCCCTGGGCCTGGGAGGTGGTGCGTTGCGCGCGGCCTCGAACTCCTCGCGTGCCCACTCGAGCTTGCCCTGGCGGTCCAGTTCGGTTTCGAGCACGTCACGCAGCTCGACCAGGAGCTCCACGTCGAGCGCAGCGTAGTTCAGCCAATCCGCCGGAAGGGGCCGGCGCGACCAGTCGGCCGCACCGTGCCCCTTCTCGAGCCGGTAGCCGAGCAAGCGCTCGACGAGCGTGCCCAGAGCCACGCGTTCGAACCCGGCCAGCCTGCCCGCCAGCTCGGTGTCGAACAACGCATCCGGCCGGAGCCCGAGTTCGGCGAGGCACGGCAGGTCTTGCGACGCTGCGTGCAGCACCCACTCGGTGCCCTCCAAGGCCTCGACCAGCGGATCGAGCCGGCCGCCCAGAGCGACCGGATCGATCAGCACGGTTCCGGCGCCTTCCCGGCGCAGCTGCACCAGGTAGGCACGTTGCGAGTAGCGGTAGCCCGAGGCTCGCTCGGTGTCCACCGCGACCGGACCTTTCGCTCCGGCGAGCGCCGAAGCGGCTCGCCGGAGCGAAGAGGGATCGGACACCACCGGCGGAACGCCCTCAGCGGGTTCCGTCAGCGGGACCGGATCAGCTCCGGTTGGTTCGGTTGGCTCGTCGGCGGATGCATCCACGGCGGATGACCCTACGACGAACGCAGCACTCGCGGGTGTTGCAGGCCGGTTCAGTGCGTCATCCGGCTCATCGGATCACGCCGGCACGCATGGCCAGCGCGACCATCTGAGCCCGATCCCCGGTGCCCAGCTTGCGCCCGATCCGCGACAGGTGAGACTTCACCGTGAGAGCGGAAAGGCTGAGCGCTTCGCCGATTTCCTTGTTGCTCTGGCCATCGGCGACCAGCTGGAGGACCTCGACCTCACGAGCGGAGAGTTCCCGCGGCGTGTTGTCGGTGCCCGGCACCCTGGTGCCCGCTGCGAGCACGGGCGCCACACTCGGATCTGCGTAGACGCCGCCGTCGAGGACCCTGCGCACGCCGTCGGTGACCACCATGGGTGAGGCGGACTTCAGCAGGTAGGCCTGAGCGCCCGCCTGGAAGGCCGACCGAACCGCATACGGGTCGTCCGACGATGCGAGGACCACGATCCGCGGCCAGCCCTGGGCACGGAGTTCCGTGACCAGGTCGATGCCGGTTCCGTCCGGCAGACCGAGATCGAGAATCGCGAGGTCGCAAGGTCCGGTTGCCAGAGCCCGCGCCCGAGCCTCTGCAACCGATGCGGCCTCATGCACTGTCCCGGCTCCCATCTGGGTGAGCCGAGCTGATATCGCCTCCCTCAGCAGTGGGTGGTCATCGACCACCAGCACCGAGAACAGCTCCTCCCGCGGATGCGGGACCATGTTCGCCGGCAACGTGCCGGCTGGCGTGGTACGAACGGCCTGACCTAAGCCGACGGCAGCCACGTCACTACCTCCCTGGAGTCGGTCGTGCCCCCCGACCGGCACCGGGACTTTCGGCCAATCAGCCGCGCCACTGATCGACCGAAAGTGGTGTCGTCTGGGGCAGCGTAGCCGCCCAAGCGGGTCTACGGGACGATCAATCGGGTATCTATCCCTATCGCGCTGTGACTGATTACCCCCTTTGTCACACGATGGGATGACAACTGACGAGGGTCGTAACGCGAGCCCTTCTCACAACGACATAGAGGAGTTGACGGTGTCGGGAACGACTGGTCGAGAGCGTGCCGAGGCACTCCTGAAGCGGGCTCAACTCGCCGACGGACACAACGATCTGCCGTGGGCGTTGCGCGATTTCCACAGCGACGAATTGTCTGCAACGTCCGAAGACATCTTCGCCACCGCGGCCGAGGTCGACCTCACCATCCGGCAGCCGAAGCTCCACACCGATCTGGTCCGGCTGCGCGAAGGCGGTGTGGGCATGCAGTTCTGGTCGGTGTGGATCCCGTGCAGCTTGCAGGGCGACGGTGCGGTCACCGCCGTTCTGGAACAGATCGAACTGGTCCACGACCTCGCCGCGCGCTACCCCGAGCATCTCGCCATCGCCACCACCGCCGACGAGGCCGAGGCCGCGTTCGCCGACGGCCGGATCGCCTCGCTGCTGGGAGCCGAGGGCGGCCACAGCATCAACTCCTCGCTGGGAGTGCTCCGGGCGCTGCGCCGGCTCGGCGTCCGCTACATGACGCTCACGCACAACGAGAACACCCCGTGGGCCGACTCGGCGACCGACGAGCCGGTGCACGGCGGCCTGACCGACTTCGGTCGCGAGGTGGTCCGCGAGATGAACCGCATCGGCATGCTCGTCGACCTCTCCCACGTCGCCCCCAGCACCATGCGCGACGCGCTGGCGGTCAGCCGGAAGCCGGTCATCTTCAGCCACTCGTCCTGCCGGGCGGTCGCCGACCACCCGCGCAACGTGCCCGACGACGTGCTCGGCTCGCTCGCGGGCAACGGTGGCGTGTGCATGGTGACGTTCGTGCCGCAGTTCGTCTCGCAGCGCTACGCGGAGTGGGACGACAACCTTCGCCAGGCGATGGACGACGCGGGCGAGAAGCACAACGACCTGGCGGCCAGGGACCGCTTCATCAGCACCTGGACCGAGTGCGGACCGACGCCGCAGGTGACCGTCGGCGACGTCGTCGCCCACGTCGAGCACGCACGCGAGGTCGCCGGGATCGACCACATCGGGCTCGGCGGCGACTACGACGGCGTCCGCACGCTGCCCGAAGGGCTGGAGGACGTCTCCTCCTACCCGAACCTGTTCGCCGAACTGCTCGACAGGGGCTGGAGCGAGGAGGACTGCGCGAAGCTCGCCGGAGGCAACGTCCTCCGCGTGCTGCGTGACGCCGACGCCTAGGAGCTGCGACCCTGGCCGAACAGGGTCACGCCGACCGGTGGAAGGCCGACCGCGCTGGCCATCAACTCGCAGAAGGCGACGCCGTGCTCGGCGAGCTCGGCGTCCTGCGCGGTCCACGAGGCACGCAGTTCGAGGTCGTCGGTGCGCGCGGGCCCGGCGATGTCGCCGAACCGCGCCGAGGACGTCTGCGTGACCGTTCCGCCCAGCGCGGTCCACTTCGCGCCGGAGACCTCCAGCGCTTCGGTGAGCCACGACCAGCCGACCTCGGGGAGCAGGGGATCACCGGCGAGTTCTGGATCCAGCTCGACGCGCACGTAGGCGACCAGGCGAAGCACCCCGGCCCAGGCCTCCACGCCGTCCGGGTCGTGCAACAGCACGAGCCGACCGGTCGACAGCTCGTCGGAGGGACCGGTGACCTCCGCACTCATCGCGAACGCCCAAGGCGCAAGTCGTTGCGGCGGGCGCACCTCGGTGAGTTCGACCTCGGGTCGGGGTCGCACCGACTTGAGCGTGATCACCGCCCGCCGGAACAGTTCGGGCACTCCCGCCATCCCGGTCACGAGACGGACTGTATGCCCAATCACGCCACCGGGTTCGCGCGGCACGCCGAGCGCGTGCCGCGCGAACTGCACCACGCGCGTGCGCACACCCCCGGCGTGGGACCATGTGAGGCGAGATGACCAACACCGAGTTGACGAGCGCGGGACAGGCCGCCCGTGACGCGCTCTCCGATGCACCGCTGCTGGTGGCCGCGCGCGGTGGTACTCCGTCCCGCACCCCGGTCTGGTTCATGCGCCAGGCCGGTCGATC